>JBOHCP010000061.1:0-13069 GCA_050698875.1 Streptosporangiaceae bacterium
CGGCTGGGGAACTCTCACCGCCGCGGCCATCGGCGCCGTCGGGACGGCGTCATCCGGCGGCCGCCCGTTGGTGACCGCAGCCGGCCGCCGTCGCCGTGGCACGGCCTCGCACGGGCTGGTGATGAAGACCGGCTCCCGCCAGATGTCGAGCGGCCTGGCGTGCTGCCCGGCAAACAACGGCTGGGGATCGCGGAGGGCGCCCGCCGCGAACAGGCCGGCGGCGACCCGCGCGGTGTTGACCGGGTCGGCGAAGCCGGGCCGCAAGCTGAGCGACGGGACCCGCACCGTCGCCGCTGCCTCCCCGAGTGCCTGCCCGGGACCGGTATCGAGCAGCAGCGTGGCGCCCAGCGCTCCGTCCGCCACCGCGTCCGTGACGCGGTCGGCGCCAGCGAAGCCGCTGCAGATGAGATCGACGGCCTCGTCAACCGACCGGACCTCGGCTCCGGTCACGGTAGAAATGAGCCGCCGCCGCGGCGGACCGAACCGGAAGCGCTTGGCGATCGCCGCGCGCAGCCGCGCGGCGTCCGAGCCGTTCACCGGCGGCCAGTCGGCGGGCGCCGCGTCGATGACCGTCATGCCGGTGCCCTGGGTCGCTGCTGCCGCCAGGAACTCGGCCCGGAGCTGGGCGATCTCGAGCACCTCGCGCTCGCCAATGACCCCGGCCCAGGCCAGCCCCGCGAGCAGGCCGAACCCGTGGCCGACCGCCCCGGTCGCGGCAACCTGCAGCGAGTCGAGCCACCGCAGCATGTCCAGGCAATGACCGACGGTAGAGCTCAGCCCCGTCGCAGCGTCGACCGACGGGTCGCCCGACAGCAGCAATAGCAGCCGGCCGTCAGCGCCGTCGGAAGCGAAGATGCCCGGCCTGATCGCGATCCGGCCCTCGGTGAGCCGCGGCAGCACGCCGAGCGCCTCCCGCGCGAGGGCCGCGAGCTGCTCCTGCCGCACCGCCACGAGCGCCACCCTGGCGGGACCCTGCTCAGCCGGATCCCGGCCGAGCGCGCACGCCAGGTCGACGAGCTCGCCGTCGGACAGCCAGCCCGCCCGGTCGGCGAGCCTGGACAGGCTCGCTGCCAGGCTGGCCCGGTCCGGCCCGTGCAGGAGGAACGGCCTGGGCTCGGTCGCCGCGGCGGCCGTCGGCGCGGCACTGCCCGGCTCGTGGGCTGCGGGCCGGCTCCGTTGTGCCCGCGACCGGCCGGGAATAGCTACGCGCGCCTCGTGCCGCAGCACCAGGTGCACGTTGCTGCCGCCGATGCCGGTCGCCGAGACCGCCGCCAGCCGCGGACCCGGCGGCCAGTCACGGGCGGTCGGCGGCAGCAGCACCCGGGCATCGCCGTCGGCGATCAGCGAATGCGGCCGGTCCACGCCGGTGGCGGGTGGGACCACCCCCGTGCTGACGGCCAGCACAGTCTTGATCAGGCCCGCTGCCCCCGCGGCCGCCTTGGCATGGCCGATGTTCGCCTTGACCGACCCGAGCGCGGCGGCGCGGCTCGCTCCGGCCCGGATCGAGGCCAGGGCGCTGAGCTCGGCCTCGTCGTCTGCGGGTGTCCCGGCTCCGTTCCCCTCGATGTATTCGATGTCAGCCGGGTCGACGCCGGCCCGGTTGTAGGCCCGCCGCATTGCGAGGAGCTGGCTGCTCGCCTGCGATGACGGCTGGCCGGGGAGCCCGCCGCTCGAGGTACCCCAGCCGAGGATCTCGGCGTACACCGAGAGGCCGGCCGCGCGCGCGTCCGCGGTGCGCAGCAGGATCACGACGCCGCATCCCTCGCCGGGCAGGTAGCCCGAGGGCCGCTGGTCATACAGCCTTACGTCCGTGGTGGCGAGCATCCCGGCCTTGGCCAGTCCGATGAGCTCGAGCGGATCGAGGCTGAGGTCGACACCCCCGGCTATGACAGCGTCCAGGTCACCGCATGCCAGCGCGGTACAGGCAGTCGCGACGGCCTGCAGCGACGACGAGCAGGCGCTGTCGACGGCATGACTGCCGCCCCGGAAGCCGAAGTAGGCGCTGATCGTGGCCGCGATCGTGGCCGGCATACTGCCCGCCAGGCTGTAGGGGCCGATGGCCGGGAACGGCGCCAGGAAGGACCGCTCCGTGCGGCGCAGCACGGAGCCGGCCTGACCGGCCGGAACGGCCGCGGCGTCCAGCGCCTCGGTGAGCGCCCGGCGCACGTACGGCCAGCGCACGCGCAGAGCGTTTGCCCGGGAGGTGTCGCCGGCCAGTGTGTTGCCGATGATGACGCCGGTCCGGTCACGATCCAGCCCTACGCCGGCAGGCAGCCCGGCCGCGGCGAGGGCCCGGGCGGCGGTTTCCAGCGCGAGCCAGTGGGCTGGATCGGAGGCCAGGTAGACAGCCGGGTCGACGCCGAAGGTCGCGCGGTCGAACTGCCAGCCCTCGATGAGCGCCGCCCTGGTGCTGTAGGTGGCGTCCGAGGTCGCGGGGTCCGATCGGTAGTACTCGGCCAGGTTCAGCCGCCCCGGCGGAACGCGGCGGAACGCCCGCCGGCCGGTCAGCACGACGTCCAGCAGGCCGGACGCGTCGTCTGCGTCGGGGAACCGGCATGCCAGGCCGACCACGGCGAGGGACGGCGCTGTCCCGGCGGCGACGGGCTCAGTCATGGCCGCAGCCCCCGGCCGCGGTTGGCCGGCACGCGCTGGAAGTTTTCCGGCGCAGTGTGCGCGGACCGTTAGATTCCGTCCGCGTTGACCGAATTCGGCGAATGCGGCACAGCAATTCCGCGCGCGCGCAGATACGCATTATTCCCCCGCAAGTATGGCCGTCTCCCGGTAGGCCAGCCTGGCCGTTCAGGCCTGCGCCGACGTTGCTCGATCCCCCGGCTAGCCTCGTAGGCCAGCGATGTGCCCCGTGTCCCGGCAGCCTGTTGCGGCTAGGTGTCACGCCATTATTTGACTCGCCTGGGGCGCGGTCAAGAAGAAATTCGCGACGCGCTACCTTTCATAGCTGAAGCCCTTTTCCGGCGCCCGAGACAATGTCGTCGGGAATGTCAGTGGAGGGGGTTAATGTGCCCAGCGGTGGCCTGCCGGGGTTGCGGCTTCACGGGCCGGCTGCCGCACCTGCGCGGCCGTCAACCGCAGGGCGTGCGGTGCGCTACCCTGATCGCATGCGTTTCGCCCGGCTGCTCCTTACCTAGCCGCGCCGACTGTCCTGTCGTTGGCGCGGCTGCCCCTCGTGACCCGGGGGGCGCTTTCGTTGAGGAGCAAGGGAAGCTCAGGCCGGGCAGGGGCCGACTCGGACCTCACCAGATTCGCGAGGAAGTCATGACAGCCGCCGAGACCGCGGACCGTTTCGATCCGCGCGCGATCCAGGACAAGTGGCAGCAGCGCTGGGCCGCCATGGACATCTTCCGCGCCAGCGACGACCCGGATGATGGCCGGCCGCGCACGTACCTCCTGGACATGTTCCCCTATCCTTCCGGCGACCTGCACATGGGGCATGCGGAGGCCTACGCGCTGGGCGACGCGATGGCGCGCTACTACACCCTGCGCGGTCACAACGTGCTGCACCCGATCGGCTGGGATGCGTTCGGCCTGCCTGCCGAGAACGCCGCGATCAGGAACAACACGCACCCGGCGGACTGGACGCACGCCAACATCGAGGTTCAGGCTGCCTCGTTCCGCCAGTACGGGGTGTCTTTCGACTGGTCCCGGCGGCTGCAGACCTGCGACCCGGACTACTACAAGTGGACGCAGTGGCTGTTCCTGCGCTTCTACGAGCGCGGCCTGGCTTACCGTGCTGACGGCTACGTCAACTGGTGCCCGGTTGACCAGACCGTGCTGGCCAACGAACAGGTCATCGCCGGCAAGTGCGAGCGCTGCGGGTCCGAGGTGATCCGCCGGGTACTGACGCAGTGGTATTTCAAGATCACCGAATACGCGGACCGGCTGCTGGCTGACATGGCGGCGCTGGAGGGCAAGTGGCCGAATCGCGTGCTGCTGATGCAGCGCAACTGGATTGGCCGCAGCGAGGGCGCCGAGGTCGCGTTCGCGGTCGAGGGGCGAGCGGAGCCGGTCACTGTCTTCACCACCCGGCCGGACACGCTGTACGGCGCGACGTTCTTCGTCGTGGCGGCGGACTCTCCGCTAGCCGATGAACTGTGCGCACCGCAGCGGCGGCCCGAGCTGGCCGAGTACCTGGCGCAGGTGCGCAAGCTGACCGACATCGAGCGGCAGTCAGCCGACCGGGAGAAGACCGGCGTGTTCCTGGGACGGCACGCGATCAACCCGGTCAGCGGCGAGCTGATCCCGGTCTGGGCGGCCGACTATGTGCTGCCGGACTACGGCACCGGGGCGATCATGGCCGTGCCCGCCCACGATCAGCGCGACCTGGACTTCGCCCGCGCCTTCGGCCTGGCGGTGCGGGTGGTCCTGGACACCGGCTCGCCGGATCCGGCGGTCAGCGGAGTCGCGACGCCCGGCGAGGGCACGCTGGTCAACTCCGGGCCGCTGGACGGGCTGTCGAAGGAGGCGGCCATCGCCCGGATCGTCGAGCTGCTGGCCGAGCGCGGGCTGGGTCGCGGCGCGGTGAACTACCGGCTGCGCGACTGGCTGCTGTCGAGGCAGCGGTTCTGGGGTGCGCCTATTCCGATCGTGTACTGCGACGGCTGCGGTGAGGTGCCGGTGCCGGACGAGCAGCTGCCGGTGGTGCTGCCCGACCTGCGCGGCCAGGAGCTGGCACCGAAGGGCGCGTCGCCGCTGGCCGCGGCGACCGACTGGGTCGCTACCGAGTGCCCCAAGTGCGGCGGCCCGGCCAAGCGTGACACCGACACCATGGACACCTTCGTGGACTCGTCCTGGTACTTCCTGCGGTACTGCTCGCCGTCGTTCGAGCACGGCCCGTTCGAGCGGGAGGCGGTCCGCCGCTGGTCGCCGGTGAACCTGTACGTCGGCGGCGTGGAGCACGCGATCCTGCATCTGCTGTACTCGCGGTTCTTCGTCAAGGTGCTGCACGACATGCGGATGCTGGACTTCACCGAGCCGTTTACCGCGCTGGTCAACCAGGGCCAGGTGATCAACCGCGGCAAGGCGATGTCCAAGTCGCTGGGTAACGGGGTCAATCTGGGGGAGCAGCTAGCCGCCCATGGCGTCGACGCCATCCGGCTGACGATGATCTTCGCCAGTCCGCCAGAGGATGACATCGACTGGGCGGACATGAACCCGGACGCGCTGGTGAAGTTCCTGGGCCGGGTAGCGCGGGTAGCGGCGGATGTCGCGGCGGCGCGAGCCGTGGCGGGCGATCCGGCCGCGGGCGACCCGGATCTGCGCAGGGTCACGCACCGGACGATCGACGAGGTCACCAGGCTGGTCGAGACGACTCGGCTGAACGTGGCCGTGGCCAGGCTGATGGAACTGGTCAGCACCGCCCGCCGGACGATCGACTCCGGCCCCGGTGCCGGTGACGCTGCGGTCCGGGAGGCCGCGGAAGCGCTGGCGGTGATGCTGTCGCTGTTCGCCCCGTACACGGCCGAGGAGTGCTGGGAGATCCTGGGCCACCAGCCCTCGGTCGCGCGGGCGGGCTGGCCGGCCGCCGACCGGGCACTGCTGGTGCAGGACACGGTCACCTGCGTCGTGCAGGTTGACGGCAAGGTACGGGACCGGCTCGAGGTGCCCGTCTCGATCGGAGCGGACGAACTGCGCTCGCTGGCCCTGGCCAGCGCTCCGGCCGCGCGGGCGCTGGCCGGACGCGGTGTCCGCACGGTGATCGTCCGGGCGCCGCGGCTGGTGAACATCGTCTCGGCCTGACCGCAGCTCCAGGGTCATGAAAGTCGCCTCAGCCTGGGCCCGCGTCCTGGTGCCGTCTGTGAAGGTGGCGTCCGGCTAGGTCGCGCAGCCGGATCTGCGGCTCTTCTGCGGGCGCCTTCTCTGGCACGTCACCCGCCTTCGTGATGAGCGCCCCGTACCTGGCGGCCAGCGGCGACGCCGAGATGCCGTGCAATACCACCGAGAGCAGAATCGTCCACGTCGCGGCCTCCACTAGCGTGTCGCCGCTGTGGCTGTGCTCGAAGTCCTCCAAGGCGATGATCGTGAAGACCACCGAAGTGAGCCCGCGGGGCCCGAACCAGCCCATGAAAGCGACGGTAACGGGCCTGAGCTTCGTTCCCAACAGCGCGATCGCGACGGGCACCATCCTGATCACGGTGATGCTCAATACCGCAAACAGGACGGGCCGGGCGGTGGGCGCGTGGGTCACGATCTGCCCGACGAAGAGCGCTCCGAAGATTGTCCAGACCAGGAACGAGGCGGTCATCCCCAGCGTCTCAGTGAATGCGTCGGCGGCCGCCAGGCGGCCCTTGGTCACAGCCCCGAACAGAATTCCGCCGCTGAAGGCCGCGACGAACCCGTTGCCGCCGATGGCGACTGAGCCTACATAGGCGAGTAGCGCGAGCGCCAGGATCGCGATCTGCTCGGAAACCGCCGAGGTCCAGCCCCGGTCCTTGGCGAGCGCCAGCGCCTTGCCGCCCGCGACTCCTACGACGATAGCGGCGGCGATTGCCAGCCCGATCTCCTTGACCGCCGCTAGGCCCCATGCCGTTGTAGTGAGTTCTTCGTCGGCAGCAACCACGGCGATGAACAGGGTGACAAACGGGGTTGCGATTCCGTCGTTGAGGCCGCTCTCGACGTTGAGCGCCCGCCGGATCCGGACCGGAACGGCTCGGTTGGTCACGACCGCAAGGCCCAGCGCCGCGTCGGTTGGCGCAAGGATCGTGGCGATGAGCGCCGCTAGCGCCCACCCGGCCCCCGGCAGCAGGTAGTAGGCCACGACCGCGCCGATGACGATAGTGACCGGCAGCCCGGCGAACAGCAGCCGCCCAGGCAGCGTCACATCGTCCGCCACATCGCTGAGCCGTACGACAGCGGCACCGGAAAACAGCAATACGGCCAGTGTTAGCTCGGTGATGGTGAGGACCGCTTCGTGGCTCAGCTCGACCGGCAGGATCCCGGCCACGTGCGGGCCAAGGATCAGGCCAGCAGCAACGAACACCATGGGAGCGGTAATCCACGACCGGTCGAGCCTGGAAGCGACCAGCGCGTAGGCCAAGAAGACAGCGGCGAGCACGGTCAGGCCGCTCATCATGCCTCCTGGCGCAAGCAGTCCCCCACGCCTTCTGGCGCCGATCCCCGGCGTGAGATCCGCAGCCGGACTATCGGCCGATAGGGACGATGTGGGACCCGGCACTTTGAGCCAGCAGGCGCCCAACTCAAACTCACCCGCCGAGCCAAGCCACGGCCACCGATCAGGCTCCCCCTGTCACTGACCGGACAAGCGCCTGAACCGGGCTTTGCCTGGCAGTCGCACCGCATCCGACAGCCACCGGCCGATCGCACGGAGAAGTTCCTGACAGGCACGATCAGGCATCCGCTCAGGGCGTGCGAGCCCTGGCCGATGCAGTACCCGCAGCCTCAACCCGGAAACTGCGATAAGCCCAGCACCACCGCAGGCCGGCGGCGATAAGGTGCCAGTCTCACAGCGCAAGATCGATAACACGGAGATTCCGGCAGTGGCCCCAGGGGCGGCCAGTCGGCGAGCACGCGCGGTGGCCGATCCGCGCGCCGGCCGTCCGTCGGCTGACCCGCTCGCTTCGGCCGTCAGTCAGCGCGCGGCTGACACGCCGGGCACGGTGTAGTCGGTCGGGCTTGCGGGCGCTTGTCAGACCCGCCGCAGTACCGCTACGACCTTGCCGAGGATCTCTGCGTGATCGCCGGGAATCGGGGTGTACGCGGGGTTATGCGGCATCAGCCAGATGTGATCACCGGCGCGCTTGAACGTCTTGACGGTGGCCTCGCCATCCAGCATCGCCGCGACGATGTCACCGTTCTCGGCTACTGGCTGCTGGCGCACGACTACCCAGTCCCCGTCCGCGATCGCTGCGTTGATCATCGAGTCGCCGACAACCTTGAGAAGGAACAGATTGCCTTCGCCGACGAGCTGCCTGGGCAGCGGGAAGATGTCCTCGATTGACTCCTCGGCCAGGATCGGGCCGCCTGCCGCGATCCGCCCGACAAGCGGCACGTACGCGGCCTCCTGCGAGGTGATGTCCATGGGCGAGTCATCGTCGGGGCCTGCCTCGGGCCGCACCGCTGGGTGGCCAGGGAGGCGTACTTCCACGGTGCGCGGCCGGCCGGCGTCACGGCGCAGATAGCCCTTCGCCTGCAGGGTCGACAACTGGTACGAGACGCTTGAGGTGCTCGTCAGGCCGACCGCCTCGCCGATCTCGCGCATCGACGGCGGGTAACCCCGGCGCTGTACCGAGTCCCGGATGACCTGCAGCACCTTGCGCTGGCGCCAGGTCAGGACGTGGCCGGGGTCGGGCTTATCGGGGAGGTCCGCGACGACGGCGGGAACGCTGCCCTTGGGTCGGCGGCCGGGCTTCCCGCGCGGCCGGTCGGCCGTCCCGGAACCGGCGTCAGCAATCCTGGTGTCGCTTGCCGGGGCCCGGCGTGCCCCGTCCTCACTGGTCGCATCGCTCATCTCAGACCTCCGGTTCGGTTCTGCCGCCCGTCGAAGCTGACGCTAATGGTTCTGGGCCAGGATCTCAAACATCTGTTCGACGTGGCGGAAAAATGTCGTACCCCCGCGATAAGACAGTACCGTATCTCCGTTCGATCGAACGAAAGTACGATAGAACAGAGGTACGATCGAACTGTCATTCGTAGTTGGAGGCTGGGATGGGCGCATTGAGCGCGATCGAGGCGGCTACTGTCGACGAGCCGGAGCCCGCAGCGGTGCAGGTGATCGACCCGCAGCGGGGTCGGCGGGCGCTTCGGCTCGTCCCGCGGCCCGACGCCGAGGCGTCCACCAGACCAGCCACTCTCGGCGGCCAGCAGGCTCAGCCGCGCTCTAGTTCGATTCGGGCGGCGGCGCGCCAGCCGCTGACGGAGGCGATTCTCACCCCCTCGGCGGTCATCTCGCCGCAGTCGCGTCCGGTCACGGTGCAGCCACCGCTGCGGCTGACGCGCCGCGGGAGGGCCGTAGCCGCCACGCTCGTCGTTGCGCTGGCCGCCGCCCTGACCCTCGTGATAGCCCTCGCTACGGCCGGGGGCGCGCGGGCGGCCGGTCACGGCCAGCCAGGCGACGGGCATCAGGGCATGCACGAGATCGTGGTGCGGCCCGGCCAGACCCTGTGGTCAATCGCTTCGGACGCAGAGCCGACGGCTGATCCGCGCTTGATTGTGCCGCAGATCATGGCCGCGAACAGGCTGACCTCCACGAACGTCGTCGTGGGTCAGCTGCTGTGGGTTCCGCGCTGACCGACGGGTCTGGCGGCCAGGCCTCAGCTCGACACGCCGGCGCGCCCGGCAATATTCTCCGGACCGGCCCGGTCGCCATGCCATCTACCTGCGGCTTCGCGGCCACGAACTGCGGCTTGCCAATCGCGGCCGTGTGGACCACAATATGTAGTAGTTGCAGGCGTGTAGTTTTCCTATAGGTTGTGCTTCGCGGAGACGTTGAGTTCACGCGGACGCCACGTCGGTGCGACGGGGAGGTGATCGCATGTACTGCCCGTACTGCAGGCATCAGGACACCCGGGTCATCGACAGCCGGACGGCCGACGACGGCGTAGCGATCCGCCGTCGCCGGGCGTGCCCGGCTTGCGGCCGCCGGTTCACCACCCAGGAGACGGTCATCCTGACCGTGGCCAAGCGCAGCGGCGTTACCGAGCCGTTCAACCGGGACAAGATCGTTCGCGGGGTTCGCCGCGCCTGCCAGGGCAGGCCAGTGAGCGAGGATCAGCTCGCGCTACTGGCCCAGCAGGTGGAGGACGTGATCAGGAGCCGTGGCAGCGGCGAGATCCCCTCGCAGGAGATCGGGCTCGCCATCCTGGGCCCGCTCCGGGATCTCGACGAGGTCGCGTACCTCCGATTCGCGTCGGTATACCGCGGGTTCGAGTCCCTGGCGGACTTCGAGGGCGAGATCGCCGCGCTGCGCGCCGCGCACCCGGAGGACTGGTGCGCCGAAGACGCCGGGTTGTTCGC
This sequence comes from Streptosporangiaceae bacterium, assembly GCA_050698875.1. Classification (GTDB taxonomy): domain Bacteria; phylum Actinomycetota; class Actinomycetes; order Streptosporangiales; family Streptosporangiaceae; genus JAJYUU01. Next base: position 9,988 of record JBOHCP010000061.1, read on the forward strand.
CGCCGAGGCGGGCGTGCGGCCTGACTCGGCGCGCCCGGGGACTCAGGGCGGCGCCACGTAGTCCCGAGCGCGACCGGCGTGGCAGGCAGAGCTAGATCGCTGGAGATTACCGAGTCACCAGAGGGCCTTGCGGCCCGGCTACCGGGTCTGACGGGACCCGCGAAGGGGGACGGACATGACTGAGACGGCGAGCGGGGCAGCGTCGCAGGGCCGCAGCAAGCGTGCCAGGGGTCTGACCCTGCGCCGGATCTACACCCGCGACGGCGTCCACCCCTATGACGAGGTCACCTGGGAGCGCCGCGATGTGGTGATGACGAACTGGCGCGACGGCTCGGTCAACTTCGAGCAGCGCGGCGTCGAGTTCCCGGACTTCTGGTCGGTCAACGCGGCGAATATCGTCACGACCAAGTACTTCCGCGGCGCGCCCGGTACCACGCAGCGGGAGTGGAGCCTCAAGCAGCTCGTCGACCGCGTCGTCGGCACCTACGCTGCGGCCGGCCGCGAGCACGGCTACTTCGCGACTGACGAGGATGCCGAGATCTTCGAGCACGAGCTCAAGCACACCCTCATCCACCAGGTGTTCAGCTTCAACTCACCGGTCTGGTTCAACGTCGGCACCACCTCCCCGCAGCAGGTCTCTGCGTGCCAGCCGTACGACGCGCTCGTCAGCACGCCTGCTGGCCAGGTTCCTATCGGCAAGCTCGTCGAGGATGACGCGGTCGGCACGAAGGTCTATGACGCGCACGGGATTACCCGGATCGTCGCCACCAAGGCCAACGGCATCAAGGACGTGCTGCGCGTGCACACGACGGCGGGGGACGCGCTTGACGCGACCGCGGACCATCTCCTCTGGCGTGCTACCGACCTGGCAGGCGGCGAGTTCACGGTGGCCGGCTTCCTGCGCCCTGGCGACCACCTGCTGTCGGTGCACCCGGAGGTCGGCGGGTCGGACCGGTCACTGCTGGATATCAGCAGGATCGAGAGACTCGGGGCGATGGAGGTCTACGACATCCAGACCGAGAGCGGCGAATACCTTTCCGGCAACGTGCGCGTCCACAACTGCTTCATCCTCGCCGTTGACGACACGATGGACTCGATCCTGGAGTGGTACAAGGAAGAGGGCCTGATCTTCAAGGGCGGATCGGGCGCCGGGGTCAACCTGTCCCGGATCCGCTCCAGCAAGGAGCTGCTCACCTCCGGCGGCACCGCCAGCGGGCCGGTTTCGTTCATGCGCGGTGCCGACGCGTCGGCCGGGACGATCAAGTCCGGCGGCGCGACGCGGCGGGCAGCGAAGATGGTCGTCCTTGACGTCGACCACCCTGACGTCGAGGAATTTATCGAGACAAAGGCGCGCGAGGAAGCCAAGGTGCGAGCTCTCCGCGACGCTGGCTTCGACATGGACCTCGGCGGCAAGGACATCACCAGCGTCCAGTACCAGAACGCCAATAACTCCGTCCGGGTGTCCGACGAATTCATGCGCGCGGTCGAGTCCGGCAAGACCTTCGACCTGGCGGCCCGCACGTCCGGTGAGCCGATCGCCCAGGTCAACGCCAGCGACCTGTTCCGCAAGATGTCGCAAGCCGCCTGGGAATGCGCGGATCCTGGAATTCAATATGATGGGACAATAAACGACTGGCACACCTGCCCAGAATCAGGAAGAATTACCGCAAGTAATCCTTGCAGTGAATACGTCCATTTGGATAACTCGTCTTGCAATTTGGCGAGCATAAACCTTATGAAATTCCTTCGCGATGACGACACATTCGACGTCGAGAAGTTCGAGCGACTCACCGAGCTGATCATCACCGCGATGGACATCTCCATCTGCTTCGCGGACTTCCCGACCGAGAAGATCACCTGCGTCACACGTGCCTTCCGCCAGCTCGGCATCGGGTTCGCGAACCTCGGTGCGCTGCTCATGGCCACCGGGCATGCCTACGACTCCGAAGGCGGGCGGGCGATCGCAGCAGCCATCACCTCGCTGATGACCGGGGTCGCGTACAAGCGCTCCGCAGAGCTGGCCGCGGTGGTCGCGCCGTACGACGGCTACGCGCGGAACGCGCCGGCGCACCAGCGCGTCATGGCCAAGCACGCTACGGCGAGTGCGTCGATACGCCCGCTCGGCGGCATCGACACGCCCGTTCTCTCGGCCGCCAACAAGGCCTGGCAGCAGTGCCTGGCCCTGGGCGAGAAGAACGGCTACCGAAACGCCCAAGCGTCACTACTGGCGCCAACCGGGTGCCTGACCGGTGACACGCTCGTTACTACCGATCGCGGGCTGACCAAGCTCGCTGCCCTTGGGAATCCCTACGGTGACAGGTGGCAGGACATCCAGCTAGTCGTTTCGACCGACGAGGGTTCGCGCGCCGCAACTCGGTTTTTCGTGAATGGTGAGGAGCCGACCCGCCTGATTCAGACCGAGGGCGGCTACACCATTCAGGGCACGCTGACGCACCGTGTCAAGGTCGTTGATCACGAGTCGGGAGACTGGGTGTGGAAGCGGCTCGCTGACGTGCGGCCCGGTGACGTCGTTCCGGTACAGCTCGGGATGATGGTCGGCCAGCCTCGTTCTGTGCCGCTGCCCGTCCTCGACCAGGCCTACTACACCGACGACCGTGGAGTCCTCGTTCCGGACGTCGTCACCGCCGATCTTGCGGAAATGGTCGGGTACTTCATGGGAGACGGGAGCCTTCATGCCAAGGGCATCCGCCTGTGCGTCGCTGACACCGACCTCGACGTGCTGGCGCGCCTGCAGGTACTCAGCAAGGAACTATTCGGCTTGGAGCCAGTCGTTCGTCAGGAGACCGGTTACCACGAGGTCACCGTGCAGTCCGTGCGGCTCGCTCGGTGGTGGCAGGCCGCAGGCTTCGCCAAGGGCCTCCCGAGCGCGGGCCACGTCGGCAAGGGCTGGATTCCGCGCATTCCGGCAGCCGTCCTGGAATCGAATGACGAGGTGGTGTACGCGGCCTTCCTGCGCGGCCTGTTCGAGGCTGACGGAACAGTGCAGAACGGCGTCCCCAGCCTCTCGACCGCAGACGCAGGGTTCGCGGCCGAGATCAGGACCCTGGCACTGGCCCTAGGT
>JBOHCP010000062.1:0-13054 GCA_050698875.1 Streptosporangiaceae bacterium
GCGCGCGGCCGGGGCAGGCAGGCTCGGCCGCCGGGGCCGCGGCGGGCGGCCGGCCGCGGCGCACCTATGTGCTGGATACCAGCGTGCTGCTGGCCGACCCGGCGGCAATCGGCAGGTTCGCCGAGCACCAGGTAGTCCTGCCGGTCGTCGTGATCACCGAGCTCGAGGCCAAGCGCCAGCACCCCGAGCTCGGCTACTTCGCCCGGCAGGCCCTGCGCTACCTGGACGAACTCCGGGTTAGCCATGGCCGGCTGGACGCCGACATCCCGGTCGGCGGCTCGGGGGGCAGCGTCCGGGTCGAGCTGAACCACGCGGACCCGGCAGTACTGCCGGCCGGCTTCCGGCTTGGTGACAACGACACCAGGATCTTGTCGGTGGCCTGCGGCCTCGCGGCCGAGGGCGCGGACGTGATCCTCGTCAGCAAGGACCTGCCGCTCCGGGTGAAGGCGGCGGCCGTGGGGCTGACGGCCCAGGAGTACCGGGCCGAGCTCCCGCCTGACTCAGGCTGGACCGGCATGGCGGAGCTCGATGTGACCGCGGCAGACATCGCCGAGTTGTATGAGACGGGCCGGCTGGAGCTGGCGGCGGCACGGGACCTGCCATGCCACACCGGCCTCGTACTGCTGTCGGGCGTGGCCGGAGCGGGCAGCGCGCTCGGCCGGATACAGCCGGACAAATCGGTCCGGCTCGTCCGAGGCGACCGCGAGGCGTTCGGGCTCAGGGGCCGCAGCGCCGAGCAGCGCGTCGCCCTTGATCTCCTGCTGGACAGCGAGGTCGGCATCGTGTCCCTGGGCGGCAGGGCCGGGACCGGCAAGTCGGCCCTGGCGCTGTGCGCGGGTCTGGAGGCGGTCATGGATCGCCGCCAGCATCGCAAGCTCGTGGTATTCCGGCCGCTCTACGCGGTCGGCGGCCAGGAACTCGGCTACCTGCCGGGGTCCGAGGCGGACAAGATGAGCCCGTGGGCACAGGCGGTCTTCGACACCCTGTCGGCGGTCACCTCCCAGGCCGTCATCGAGGAGGTGCTCGACCGGGAGATGCTGGAGGTACTGCCGCTCACGCACATCAGGGGCCGGTCGCTGCACGACTCCTTCGTCGTCGTGGATGAGGCGCAGTCGCTCGAACGCGGCGTCCTGCTGACGGTGCTGTCCAGAATCGGCGCCGGTTCCCGTGTTGTGCTGACGCACGACATCGCCCAGCGCGACAATCTGCGTGTCGGGCGCCACGACGGGGTCGTCGCGGTCATCGAGAAGCTCAAGGGCCATCCGCTGTTCGCGCACGTGACGCTCGTGAGATCCGAGCGCTCCCCGATCGCCGCGCTGGTGACCGAGATGCTGGAGGATCCCGCGCTGTGAGGTAACGGGCGCTGGCCTCGGCCACGATTACCGGCCAGGGGCGCCGGGTAACGTCCCGATTACGATGAGTGATCAGTTGCGGGGTCAGGCCGCCCTGGTCCGCCCGGTACCGGCCCGGTCGCGGGGTCAGCCGGGAAGTCACCCAGAAGGGCCCACGGCCACCGAGCCGGTTTCGGTCGTCATGCCCGCCCGCAACGAGGAGCGCTACCTGGCCGAGTCGGTCGAACGCGTCCTTAGCCAGGACTACGGCGGAGACCTAGAGCTGCTCCTCGCCGTCGGCCCGTCGACAGACCGGACTGCACAGCTCGCCGGCGCCCTAGCCGCCGCCGACCCGCGGATCACGGTGATTGACAATCCCAGCGGCCGGATCCCGGTCGCGCTCAACCGGGCACTCGCCGCGTCCCGGCACCCGGTCGTGGTCCGCGTCGACGCCAGGTCGCTGCTTCCGGACGGCTACATCAGGACCGCGGTCACGACGCTGCGCGAGACCGGAGCAGCCAACGTCGGCGGGATCATGGCCGCGGAAGGGATCACGCTCTTTCAGCGCGCCGTGGCCTGGGCCATGACCTCGCCGTACGGGGTCGGGCCGGCGCGCAATCACATCGGCGGGGTGTCGGGGCCGGCGGCGACCGCGTACCTTGGCGTCTTCCAGCGGACCGCGATCGAGCAGGCCGGCGGGTTCAACGAGCGGTTCGAGATTGCCGAGGACTGGGAGCTGAACCATCGAATCCGCAGGTCAGGCGGCCTGGTCTGGTTCCAGCCTGAGCTCGAGGTGACGTACCGGCCGCGGGCCACGATGCGCGAGCTTGCGACTCAGTACTTCCGCTACGGCCGATGGCGCCGGGAGGTATGCCGCCAGCATCCGGGCACCGTCAACCTGCGGTACCTGGCGCCGCCGGTGGCTGCCGCGGCGATCGGCTGCGGCGCGCTGGCGGGCCTTGCCGGCATCGCCGCGCGGGCGATGGGCGGGCGCCGGTGGCCAGGCGTGCTCACGGGCGGCTTGGTGATCCCGTTCGGCTACGCCGCCGCGATAGCGGGGGTCGCGGTCCGGGCGTGGCGGGACCTGCCCTGGCCCGTGGCGGTGCGGCTGCCGGTCGCACTGGCCACGATGCACCTGTGCTGGGGAACCGGCTTCCTGACCAGCCCGAGCGGGCTGGCCGGGGCCAGGGGCCGGTTCAGTATGGTCACCCGGCGCCGGTCGCCGGGCCGACGAGGGCACGCGCGATGGCCAGGTCGTCCGCATAGGTGATCTTGAGATTGCGCTCGCTGCCGCTGACCGCTCCGATCGTCACCTCCGGGAGGTAGCACAGCACGACGCCGCAGTCATCGGTGGCTGGCATCGCGGCGAAGCCAGGGTCGGCGTCCGCACGCTCGTAGGCACGGCTGATTACCGAGAGCCGGAATCCCTGCGGGGTCTGACAGCGCGCCAGTGCGTGGCGCGGCAGCACCCGCTTGATGGTCCCGTCGCCGACCTCGACGATGGTGTCGGACGACGGCACAACCACGCTGATGGCCTGCCAGCGGTCGAGTGCGGCGACGCAGTCCGCGATGATCCGCTGGTCAACCAGCGGCCGGGCGGCGTCGTGGAACAGGACCTTGGCGTCCGCCGGAGCGGCGCCAGCGAGCCACCCGAGTGCCCGCCTCGTCGAGTCAGTCCTGCTGGCCCCGCCCTGGATGACGGCGGCGACCTTGGCTACCCCTGCCAGGTCTCGCCTGACCTGTTCTTCGAGTCCGGCAGCCGTCACGACCAGTACCTGATCAATGCCGGAGGCACGGTCGAATGCCTGTGCGCAGTGCTCGATCAGGTTCCGACCGGCCAGCAAGCGCAGCTGCTTCGGGCCTGCCGAGCCGAACCTGCTGCCTGACCCAGCCGCGAGCACGACGGCTACGGTTCGCATGGCCGGACCCTACCTGGTCAGCTCGCCAGACAGGGCCGGCGCCCTGCGGTCATCGGAAGGCGCCTCTATACGCTAGGTAACACGCTGACTACTTAGTGCTCCAGGGACCTTGAGTACAGGGGATATTCGCGGCGCCGGCCGGAATCGGCCGGCGCCAGATAACGGTGCGGCGCCGGCCGGCCAGAGTGCCGCGGCCGGAGGCCGGGTACGCCCGCGCGGGCGCCGGTTCTCCGATCGGGGCAGCCCGGCCGGGCGGGAGGAAGGCCAAGCCGGGCCAGCCGCCCGGCGTCTGACGGGCACGCCCGCTGCGCTGCCGCCCGCGGAGGCTCTCGACGCCATAACCCTGACCAGGGACGACGGCCGGACTGCCGCGCCTGCCGCGGCCGAGGACAAGGCAGCTCCGGCCGGGGACGTCCACGTGCCCGGCGAGCCGGCGGCGGCCGGAGTCGTGGCCAGGCAGTCTGGGCCAGCCTGGCCGGTGCCCCCTGATCGCCTGCCGGTCTTCGGCAGCCGCGCGCCGGGCCCGGCGGACAGCCAGCGGCCTGGCGGCATCCTGCCGGGCGTTCCGGCAGTCACAGCCGGGTCCGGGCCGGCTGCCGACTCCGGCCAGCAGGCCGCGGCGCCGCCGGTGTTCCTGGTCGACGCGAGCCGGGCCGCGCTGGCCTGGGCCCGCCGGCGATACCTCGGACTCAGCTCGGCCTGCGGCATATCCGTGGCGCTCGCGGGCTGCGCCGCCGTGTGGTTCTCGGCCGGCACCACGATCGGCATCGTCCGCGGCGTGGGCGCGCTGTGGGCGAGCTATCTCGTCCTCGCCGCCGGCCGGACTATCGCAGGCCGGACCGTCGGGCCGGACGGCATGACTGCGGGAGACCGTCGCCGCGCGGGCCCCGCCGTGTGGCTCGCTGCGCTTGGCGGTGCCCTCGCCGAGGCCATCGTCTATCTCGGCCTCGTGGTCGGGGCCGCCGCCGAGCACTGGCTCGGCAGCTGGAAGCTGGGCGTCACCGTACTCGGCCTGGTGACCGTGCGCAGCGTCATCACTGCCTGCTCGACTCCGTACGGGTTCAGCGACCGTCCCGCCAGCATGACCGGCAGGCTCGCAGCGGCCGTCGTGACGATGGCGGCCGGGGGACGCATTCTCGTGATCGGAGTGGTGGCTCCCATCTGGGGCGCCCGCACTGCGCTGCTCGTGCTCGTCGCCTGGGCGATCAGCTCCGTCGGGTACGGACTGGCGGGCCGGGCGGCAGCCGATGTCGCGCCGGAGAGCACCGGCCCGGTCGGCGGCGGGCCGGTTGCCGCCTCGGCCACGTTGCTGCGGCTGCGCGACGACGGGGCACTGGCCCGCGGTCTGGGCGCGCTCGTGCGCGGCAACGTGCTGCCATTGCCGCCCGCCATCCTTGGCCTGGCCGCGGTGTCGGCACTCGCCGCGCTCGGCCTGCACGGCCTGCCGGGCGCGCTGACGATCGGTCCCGCCATCGTCATGCTGCTGGCCGCGCCCGGATCGGCCAGCCCGCACGCCGGCCGGCTCGACTGGCTCGTCCCCGGTCTCCTGGTCGGCGCGCAGGTGCTCTATCTGGCGGCCGCAGGCGAGGGTGAGCGAGTGCCAGGTCCGGTGATCTTCGCCCTGGTGGCCGCCCTGCTTGTGCGCTACGCCGAGCTGGCCTGCTCGGGTCGGCCGGTGTTCCTCACCAGGCCGCGTCGGCACCTCGGCTGGGGCCGCGAGTATGGCACCGAGCTGGGCTGGGAAGGGCGTGTGCTGTTCGCGGGGCTGACCGCTGCCATGGGCATTGCGACGGCAGGCTATGTGGCCCTGACTGTCTACCTGACGCTGCTGGTCGGCGCGAAGGTCGTGCGCAGCTGCCTCACGCCTGAGGAAGACTCCCGGTGATCGGCCTGGTCATGGCCGCCGGGGCGAGCCGGAGGCTGCGGCCCGATACCGACCACCTGCCCAAGGCGCTGCTCCCCGTGGACGGCGAGTCGACCATTCTCGACGTCGGGCTCCGGAACCTGGCCGCGGTGGGAATCGCCGACGTCGTCGTGCTCGTGGGCTACGCCGCGGCCGCCGTCGCCGACCGCGTGCCGGAGCTGGAGCGCCGGCACGGCGTGGCCATCGAGCTCGTCTACAACGCCCGAGCCGAAGACTGGAATAACGCCTATTCGCTGTGGCTCGCGCGCGAGCATTTCCGCCGGGCCGTGCTGCTGGTCAACGGCGACACCGTGCACCCGGTGAGCGTGGAGCGGACGCTGCTGGCGGCCAGGGATGGCTCGGACCTCATCCTGGCGCTGGATGACGCGAAGAAGCTGGCGGCCGAGGAGATGAAGGTAACCCTCGGGCCGCACGGGCGGCTCAGCAGGATCAGCAAGCAGATCGAGCCCGCTCATGCCGACGGCGAGTACATCGGCGCCTCGCTGATCCAGCCGCGGGCCGCCGCACCCCTGGCAGACGCCCTCGAGAGCACCTGGCGGCGCGACCCAGGACTGTACTACGAGGACGGCTACCAGGAGTTCGCCGATCGCGGCGGTGTCGTGGTGACGGCCCAGATCGGCGTGGTGGACTGGGTGGAGGTCGATGACCACCGGGACCTGCGACGAGCCAGGAGCATCGCCAGCCGCTGCTAGATCACGATGGCCGCAGCCGCGCAAGGGGAAACGCCCGGCCAGATCGGGCAGCGCGGCGGGCCGGATCATGGGGGAGATATGCCGCTGCTGACCCGGATGCTTCCGTCGCCGCTGGTCATCGACGTACGGCCGGGGGCGGTTGGTGGCCTCGGCGAGCTGCTGGCCGATCACCGGATCGCCACGTCCGGCCAGGTGGCGGTGGCCGTCGGGCCGTCCCAGGGCGAGAGCATCGCCGCGGAGCTCGACGTCGGCGCCGCGGAGTTCTTCCTGGTGCCCGCTGGCACCCATGAAGCGGCGGCAGCGCTCGGCCACCGGCTGCGGGCCGGCTCCTTCGAAGTGGTCGCCGGCATCGGCGGCGGCCAGACCATCGACGTCACTAAGTTCGCCGCTCACATGGCCGGGATTCCGATGGTCGCGGTGGCCACAAGCCTGTCGCACGACGGCATCTGCTCACCCGTCAGCACCTTGCGGCACGAGTCAGGCGTTGGCTCGTACGGCGTGGCCATGCCGGTCGCGGTGATCGTCGACCTCGACCGGGTGCGCCGGGCGCCCGGCCCGATGGCCAGCGCCGGCATCGGCGACGTGCTGGCCGACCTGTCGGCGATCGCGGACTGGGAGCTCGCGGCGGCTGATCTTGGCGAGAAGGTCGACGGCCTGGCCGTCGCCATGGCCAGGTCGGCCGCGCAGGCGGTGCTGCACCAGCCGGGCAGCGCCAGCTCGGCGGAGTTCCTGACCGTCCTCGCCGAGTCGCTCATCCTGTCTGGGCTCGCGATGGCCGTAGCCGGCTCCAGTCGACCGGGGAGCGGGGGGGAGCACGAGATCATGCACGCCATCAACCAGCTCTTCCCTGGCTCAGGCAGCCATGGCGAGCTGGCCGGCGTGGGCACCGTGTTCTGCGCGTTCCTGCGCGAAGATGCCCAGCAGCTCGATCTGATCGCCGGCTGCCTGTCCCGCCACGGCCTGCCGCGGACCCCCGCCGAGCTTGGCATGTCGCACGCCGATTTCGCCAGGGCCGTCCGGTGCGCGCCGGAGACGCGGCCCGGCCGGTACACCATCCTCGAGCGGCTCGCCCTGACCGAGGCTGACATCGCTGATCGAGTGGATGCCTGCGCCAAGACGGTCGCCGGGTAGCAGCGGGCGGGCTAGCCAGAGCCGCCGGCGACAGCCCCGGCACCGGGGGCCAGCCGCCAGCCCAGGACACTGCCGATGCGGGTGGTCGGCTGACCGAACAGCTGGATGAGGAAGCTACCGAGGAAGCTCGTCCTGCTGGTCACGGCGACTACGGCGGTGGGCCGCCAGGTCGCGAGGTCGGCGCTGATCTGCTGGCGGGTCGGCGTGGGCTCGAGAATTTCGCTGTTGTACAGGTAGTCGATGTACCACGAGGTCGGCGTCATCCCGGACCGGCCCGCCCGGCCCTGCCGGCCTGGCTGGTTGGGAGCGATGAAGTCACCGCCGACCATGGTGGCCGGCTCGCCGCTAACCGCCTGCCAGCGCATGACCGCCGAGGTGCCGGAATACGGGTACGGAGCCAGCAGCACCCGCGCGTCGGCCGGCAGGTGCAGGGCCGCGAAGGTTGCCGTCCAGCCGGCCGGCAGCTGGCCCGCTGGAACCGGCGCGTACGGCGCCGGCACGAGCGGCAGCAGGGCCAGGGCGGCCACGCCGGTCGCAATCCTGGCCCCGTTGCGCCAGTTCGCGAACGGGGCGAACTGGCCGCTGCGCGCCAGGTCGAGGGCGAAGGCCAGCAGAGCCGCGGCGGCCGCATCCGCCAGGATGCACAGCCGGTCGGGCACCATGCCCTCGATCACCGGCAGATGCTGGAGCAGTTGCCAGGGCAGCAGGAACTCGGGCAGCGTGACATGCGGCTGCAGCGGCCTGGCGCCGAGACCCAGCCACTCGAGCAGCACGCAGGTGAGCCCGGCGACCCGGATCGGCAGGTGATGCCAGAAGTAAACGATGGCAGCCAGCAGTAGGACGATCAGCGGGATGCCCAGGTAGGCGAGGTACTCGGGCAGCGGCTGCGGATAGTTATTGGCGATCACGCCGGAGCCGTGGGTGTGCAGCAGCACCCCCTCCGACGGATTGATGAACGCCAGCGGCAGCGTGCCCAGGTTCGTCAGCCGACCGTGGTAGCTGATGATTGTCGTGGCCGCGGCGCCGCTGGCGGGTACGCCGTGGAACTGGACCCAGAGTGCCCGCGCGGTCAGCACCAGGCCGACAATGGCCGCTACGGCCAGTCCGAGCGCGGTCGGCGGGATGCGCTGCTTGACCTCGTGTGGTCGGCTCGCGGCCAGCACCGCGAGCAGGATGACGGTCGCGATGGCGGCGTCGACCAGGGCTTCCTCGCTGATGAACAGCTGGGCAGCAGCCATCAGCCCGAGCCAGATCCCGTTGCGTACCGGCCGGCCGCGACCGGTTGCCAGTTGGAGCACCCGGTCGATCATCAGCGGCGGCAGCATCGCGAGCACCAGGGAGTAGTGCCCGATCCCCGAGTTGACCAGGGCAGGCGAGAAGCCGTACAGCGCGCCGCCGATCGCCGCTGCAAGCACGCTCACCTGCCAGCGGCGTAGCACGAAGAACATGGCAGCGGCCGAGCCTGCGAAGCCGATGACGAGCAGAGTGGTGAGCGCGACCTGCGGGCCGAACACGAGCGTGACCGGTGAGACCACTACCCCCGGCAGCAGGAGTGACGTATTCCACATCAGGTTGACGCCATGCGGGGCGTTCATCGCCGTCGTCACGAGTGCCGGGAGACGGAAATGCTGGACGGCCGACGCGCTGTAGTGCACGAACCACGTTGCCTGGTTGACGTCGTCGACGTCGCCGTTCTGGCGGGTACCAGCCGGATGTACCAGGACACGAGACATTACGTAGATCGCGCCGAGGAGGTAGCAGTACAGCACGATCGCCTGGCGGCTGCGGACCCAGCCGAGCGCGCCCCGACGCGCCGGCCGCTGCGATGACTCGACCACCTCGGTGGCAAGTCTCGTCACCGCTGCCTCCTCCGGGAATTCTCTCAGCTTTTCTTCAGCTAGTAATAGCCACATCGCTGCGTGGCAAAGGTAACGCAATACGCACGACGCTTTGGGGCGATCGACGCAGAGTTATTGTGCCTATGCGACGATTTCCGTCGGCCCGTTGCCTGATGTCGGCGGAAAGGCAGCCGCCAGTTTACGGTAAGACCTGCAGGGGCCGGGGCGACTCCGGGGCGACTCAGGCTCTGTCTTATACCTGACCGCCCGACGGTGACCCAAACTGGCCCGAGCGGCTGCCCGGCAGTAGGTGGCGGGTAGGCTCATGCCGCTGCCGTCGCGCTCACTGGGAGTCGTTCGTGCATGACCTCAAGGTAAGCGGTCAGCAGGCAATCGCGGCTGGCCAGCCGGCGCGCAGGCGGCTGGGCGGGGACAGCCCGGTGTGGCTGGTCCTGGTCGCTGCCGCGTTCCTCGCTGCCGAGCTGACGCCTGTGCTCCTCCGGCTGCCGCTGGGCGCGGACGAGATCACCTACATCGCCCGGACGAGCGTCCGCGTCTCAGGCGTCATGCTGCCGCCGGTGCATGGCCAGGGTGCCGGGCTGCTCGCGGCTCCGGTGACGCTGCTCACCGGCTCGCTCACGGCCATCCGCGGGTGGATGTCCGTGCTGTCCGCGGTGGGCCTCTTCCTCGGCCTGCTGAGCTGGCGGGGGCTGCGCCCGATCTGGGTGCTGGCCCTGGCCGGCCTGATCCTGGCGAGCCTGGCCATCACAGAGGACAGCGGCGTCCAGATCTACCCCGACTGGTGGGGCGCGCTCGGCGTCCTCGCGCTCACGGGGCTGTTCCTGCAGGCTGTCAGCGGCCGGCTGCGGCCACGGCTGGTGCTGCCGCTGATCGCCATCGCCAGCCTGGTCATCGTGCTGATGCGGCCGCAGAACATCGCGTTCATCATGGGGCCGGCGATTCTCGCCGCGGTCGTGGTGCCGGGCTGGCGCAACCGCCGAGTCCTCGCCGCGATGGCCGTGGGGACCGCGCTGGGCTGCCTGCAGTGGATCATCGGCGCGTACGTCTGGTACGGCGGGCTGGGCATCCGGCTGCATGAGGCCGGCCAGGAGCCGCCCGCGCTCAGCCTGTACTTCGCACTCGGCACCCAGGCGAAGGTGCTGAGCGGGCCGTGGTACTGCGTGCCGCCGGGCGGCTGCCACGGCTGGACCATGCCGGGGGAGTCGGTCTGGTGGGTCCTCTTCCTGGGCGTCGCCGTCCTCGGCCTCTGCGTGAGCTGGCGGACGGCAGCGCGGGCGTCGGCGGTGCTGGCTGCGGCCACTGCCGTGTGGGCGTTCGCGCTGTACGCGTTCCTGGTGCCTTTCGGCGCGCCCCGCTACATCCTGCCCTCGCTGGCGCTGATGTCGATCCTCGCCGCGGACGCGGTCGCCTGGCTGGTGACGCGGGCCCGATGGCGGAAGACCGGGGTGGCACTCGCCTGCGTGTTCCTGCTGTCAGGAATCGTCTCCCAGCGGCTCGTGCTCCAGCAGGAGGCGGTCACGGAGCGCATGGGGCGGCCGTTCCAGACGGAGGCAGCGAAACTCCGCAGCCTGGGCGTCCGGCCGCCGTGCGCCATCGGGTCACCGTCGATCGCCTACTACGTGGGGTGCACGGCTCCGTGGACGGGTGAGTCGATGCGGGAGCTGTTCAGCCACACCCCGCAGGGCGCGGATGGCTGGCGCCGGGCGACGCTGGCGGACGGCTCAACGGTCTACGTCCCGCGCTGACAGCCGCGGTCCGGGCGACGATCCCTGGAAACCCACCCGCAGGTACCGCTGCCCGGCGGCTAGCCTGGTCCGTCCGGGCCGGCGAATGCGCTGCTGTCGTTGCAGATGTTGACGTTGCCGGTAATCCCGCCGTAGGTGCTGGCGATATCGGATACTCCGGAGCCGCCGCCGCCGCTGCTGCTGGTGCCGGGCGACTTCAGCGCGGTAAAGGTGGACCCGAGGATGAGCTGCACCGCCGAGCCCGTCAGGGTCGGATCCTGCTGAAGCGTGACGTGATCGAGAAGCTGGGAGAGGGTTTGAGCCTGCGGCAGCTCGGCTGCGCTCTTGTACTCGATGACTGAGTTCGTGTACGTGTCGGTGCTCGCGTCGGCGGGCGTGCCGATGACATCGAAGCCCTGCTGGCTCAGGCTCGCCGACGTCGACGTCGCGAGGCCATGCGTGGTCGTCCCGTTCAGGACCTGGACTTGCACATCGGCAGGACTGACCGTCTGGACCGCCGGAGGCGCCGGGGACTTGGTGCTCGTGGGCAGCGTGGTGTCGTGGGCGATGGCCGAGTACAGCGAGTTGGCCTGGGGTTGCACCCACTGAACCCAGTTGACGTTGCCGCCGCTCGGTGTCTCCGACGAGCTGATCCACTGCGCGTTCCCGCTGTAGGTCGTCCACGGCACCGTGACGAACTGCACCGAGTCTCCCTTGAGGCCGCGCAGGTACTCAGCAATACGCAGCAGCACGCCGGGCGTCAGGCCGCTATCGGTGACGACGTCCTGGTGGGAGGTGAGCGTATCGATGACCGACAGCATGGTGGTGGGGCTTTTCAGCAGGCTGCTGTGCTCGATGCCCTGGAACAGCGACGCCATGAGGAACTGGTCGCGCTGGATGCGCTGCGGGTCAGTGCCCAGGCCGAGATTCTCCCTGGTGCGCCAGAACGCGAGCGCCTCAGGACCGTAGACGTGGTGCTCTCCCGCGCTGAGGTTCAGGTTGGACAGCGGGTCGTCGACGGCCTCGGGCAGGCACACGTTGACGCCCCCCAGCTGGTTGACGACCTGCTCGAATCCGGCGAACGTCAGCTCGATGAAGTCGTTGATGTGGATCCCGGTGGTCGCCTCGATGGTCTCCCAGAGACAGCCGGGCCCGCCGTAGGCGTAGGTGGAGTTGATCTGCTCCACGTCATAGGACGGCTCAGCTCTCTGGCCGGAGGTTCCGCCCTCGGGAGTGCAGTTCAGGATCGGCACAACCGAGTCGCGCGGGATGCTGAGCACGACGACCTCGTGTGCGCCGGGAGCGATGTGGACCACGATCACGGTGTCCGAGCGGGCGCCGCCGATGCCCTCCGTGCCGCCGATCTGGCCGTTCACGCCGACCCGGGTGTCGGACCCGATGAGCAGGATGTTCTCGGCATTGGGGTCGGCAGGCGGGCGGCTGGCCGAGGGCAGGTCGGCCGATACGTCGACGCGCGCGATGCCGTCCCACGCAGCGCGGTACTTGAGGTAGATCGTGAGCGACCCGCCCGCGACGACGGCCGCAAGCAGGATGGCGAGCGACCGCACGACCAGTGTCGCGGTGCGGTGCCTTCGGCCTGGTCCTTGGCTGCGTTTGCCTGCCGGGGGGGCGGGCGGCGGTGACGAGCCGGCGGCGGAGCCTCCGTCGGTGAGCATGACTCCTCAGGGGTCAGGGATCAACGTCCTGGTCAGCGGCCTGTGCAGCGTCCATCGTACGTCGTATTCAGAGGACCAAGGAAAAATGTCAGGAACTGCATGAGATGCTGACAGTTTTCTGAGAACTCGCGGCGACGTCGCTGACACCGATGCTCATCCCGGAATGCGCGCTGCGCGCCTCTACAGTTGACCCGTGGCACCACCGGACACGACGGACGGCCGGAGCACCGGCCAGCAGCCGGCGCAGGCCGACGTTGCTGACCTAGTCGAGCCCGGTACTCCCGGCACTCCCGGCAGGGCGGCGGCTCGGCTGCGGGGATTGACGGCCGCGTTTGTTCCGGTTACCCGTACCCTGCAGCGGATCCGGCCGGCCAGCCGCGCCCTTCGGCAGTCGGCGTGGCTGCGAACCGTGCGCGAGGTCCCGTGGCTGCGGCCCGCGGACGCCGCAGGTATTCTGCTGGCCCGGCTGACCGTGCTGCCGGCCGTGCTGCTGGTGGCGTGGCTGATTCCCGGCGTACCGCTGTTGCTCGGCCATGTCTTCCTGCCGGTGCCTGCACTGCTGATCTCGGTGCCAGTCGGCGCCGTCCTCATCGTCGTCGGGCTGCGGGCGGTGCCGGCGGCGTGGCCGCGGCTGCTGCCCGCCGGTCGCGCTGCCGAGCGGAGCTGGGCCACCTGGTTCGGGTTGCTGGCGACCGTCGCGGTCGTCGCGGGCCTGACAGGCTGGCAGCTCAGGTACGGCTCAGAGTCGCTGATCGTCGTCCGGGATCCGGGTACGTACCTGCAGACGGGTTACTGGAT
>JBOHCP010000063.1:0-12983 GCA_050698875.1 Streptosporangiaceae bacterium
CGCCAGTCTTGACCACACCAGCCTGGACGTCAGCGCGGACGGGCAGTGGCTGCTCTACCTGGCGGGCAACGACCTGTACGTGTCACAGGGCGGCGCGACCCCGAAGGAGCTGACGACCCGGCTGATCGCGGCCGCCTGGAGCTAGCGGTGCTGGCCGCCACGCTGTTCCGGCGTTTCGGGTTGCCGGGGTGCGTCCGGTCCTGTCACGATCGGTCCGCCTAATTTTTCTGGTAACGCCGGACGATTCGACCCCGCTGATCCCGTGCCGGCGCTGAGCTTTGGGGAGATGCCAGTGTCGACATCGCCGGCTGTCAGCGTGCTCAGATCTGCGGCCGCGGTGCTGGCCGCGGCGACCGTCGCGGTCGCGATGGCCGCATGCGGGGGCGCGAAGCCGACGCCGGGCGCGTCCGCGGGGCAGCCGTCGGGCGCGTCCCCCGCCGGGTCGGCCAACCCGGCCGCTGCGACGCCGCCGGCGATGGTCGGCGTCACCACCGCCGGTGCCCTGGTGACCCTGAACTCATCGACCGGCGTGGTGCAGCAGACGCTGGTGCCATCGGGCGTGATCGGCGACGAGGTGTCGGTGGCTCCGAGCGGGCTGGTGTTCTTCGCCGTGCAGAACGGCTGCAGCGCCACGATCGAGGAGGTGCCGGCGGGCGGCGGCAGCGTCGCGGTGATCGCGCCTGGCAGCCTGCCCGCGGTCAGCCCGGACGGCACCAAGCTCGCCTACGCCAGCCAGCCCGTGCTGACCGCGGCCTGCTCGTCGGCCGCCGCGGCGGTGCTGCAGAACTACAAGGTCGAAATCCGCACGCTGAGCAGCGGGGCGACCGTGAGCCTGCCGATGGTGCCAGTCGGGCAGGGCAGCGGCCTGCCGTACCCGATCTATCACCTGTCGTGGGCAGCGGACAACGAGCACGTTGCCGTGTCAGTCACGGGTGTGCAGGATAACGAGGGCTACGGCGTGAACCTCGTGGACGCCGCGAATGCCGGTTACTACTTTTACGGTCCCGGGGTCACGTTCGTGCCGGTGACCGGCAGCCCGACACCGCAGCAGAGCTACCTGCGCGAGGGCGTCTACCTGCCGAACGGCGACCTGTTCGTCAGCCGGGCCTGCTGCGGCGGTGATCCGGTGGTGAACAGCTCGCGGCTGATGTGGGAGGTCAGCACCAGCGGCGTGCTGGTGCGTCAGGTCGCGATCGGGTTCGCCAGTCTTGACCACACCAGCCTGGACGTCAGCGCGGACGGGCAGTGGCTGCTCTACCTGGCGGGCAACGACCTGTACGTGTCACAGGGCGGCGCGACCCCGAAGGAGCTGACGACCGGGCTGATCGCGGCCGCCTGGGGCTAGCAGGCGGCCGGCCCGGCCGCCCGCGGTTCGGGTTAACGGCGGAGCCGGAGCGTCACCTCGCCACCTCGTCGTTGCCCATCGACGCGTCACGGCCGAGCCCCCACAGCCCGAAGGCCAGCATGACCGCGGCGGGCCCCAGGATCGGCGCGTACCTGGCCACCTGCACCGCCCGTCGGCGGCTGCCGAGGCCGGTTCGGGGCGCCGGTGCCCCCTCACTCGCCAGGGTCGGCGCCGGACCGGGGCCGGCGGCTCGCACGGCGGTCGCGGGTGTCGAGCCCGCCTCGTTCCCGCTGGCCGGCGCGGGGCTCATGACCGGTCGCCGTCCGAGGCGACGGAGTCGGCGAAGGTCTGCCGCCATCGCTGCGGCGAGTTCAAGTCGGCGGCGGCGGCGCGGTACTCCGCTGCCAGCTTCGACCAGCGCTTGCTGAGTCGCCGGTGCAGGACGAGGCTGCGCAGCCCGAGCGTCCGGAACAGCCGCGGGTCCCGCCGGAGCCAGGCTGCGCTGGTGCCCTCGGCGGAGGACACGAGCGCGCTGTCGAGCTTGGCCAGCACCCACCAGGACGCGTCCTGGTAGGGCAGCGCAACCTGTGGCCGCTGCGCGGCACCCGGCCGCGGCGCCCGGAACTGCCGCAGTGTGCCGCGGGCAGCCTTGGTCAGCAGGTTGAGCTTGTTGGTCGGGGTGGTCTTGTGCTTGAGCGAGTCCGGTGCCCTGCGCCGGGGCGGCGGGAAGCTCTCCAGGTCGGCCTCGTGACTGGCGTCCTGATACTGCCTCCGCAACTCCCTGAGCTGCCCAATCTTGGTGGACAGCTCCCGGTGCAGGTGATCAGGTCCGGTGAGCACATCCTCGATGGCCAGCTGCTGCAACGCTGCCGTCGAGTACTGCATGGAAAGCAGGGCCTGCAACTGCCGCTCGCGACTCTCGGTGATCAGCCCGCCGCCGGCCTTGTGGGGCGAGTGCAGCAGCGCGGAAACGAAGCGGTTGCGGAGGTGGTAGTAGGCCTGCCAGTCCGTGGCGTCGTCCTTGTCGTCCCAGGGCACCTGCCAGGAGCCGACGCCCGGCAGCGACACCGTCGGGATGCCGTGATCCCTGGCCCGCACGCCGTATTCGGCGTCGTCCCACTTGATGAACATCGGCGGGATCAGGCCGATCTCGGCGATGACGGTGGTCGGGATCAGGCACATCCAGGTGCCGTTGTAATCGCCGTCAGCCCGGCGGTGCAGCCACGGCGTGTTCGCCAGGTTCCGCCGCCCGAAGTCGTGCCGAGCCTTGGTGTTCGGCGCCGGCCCCCACCACCACGTCCACGACTCGACGGACTCGGCGTAGGCATGCAGCAGTGAGCGGTCGTAGAGGCTGAACATGTGCCCGCCGACGATCGTCGGCCGCCGCGCGAGGTCTGCGAACGTGGCGGCGCGCAGGATGCCCTCCGGCTCCAGCTTCACGTCGTCGTCCATCAGGAGCACATAGGAGGCCCGGCCGGCCGTAACCGTCTCGTCCATGGCTCGGGCAAAGCCGCCGGAGCCGCCGAGGTTGCCCTGCTCGATGACCTCCACCCGGTCGCCGAGCTTCTTGGTCGCTTCGGTGAACGTGGGCCGCTTGACCACCTTGTCGCGGCCCTGGTCGATGACGTAGATCCGGTCGATCACATCGTGGATGGCCGTCGCCTCGCCGAGCGTGTTCAGCTGCTCGAGCATGAAATCGGGCTCGTTGAAGGTGGTGATGCCGAGACTGACCCGGCCGGCGGCCGCGTGCTCGGCGAGGCCGAGCCAGTCCGCCTCGATCAGCGTGGTGCCGCGCGGCCCGGCCACGATGTCGAACCAGTACCAGCCGCCGTCGATGAACGGGGCCAGCGGCAGGGTGCGCTGGACTGTTGCCGGCTCGTCTGACTCGACAGTGATCGTCTCGACCGGATGACTGAGTCCCTTGGCTGTGGACCGGTACAGGATGATCCTGGACTCGCCAGCGAGCCGGATGCGCAGCGTGACCGACGTCACCGTGGTCCAGCGGCGCCAGTAGCTGGCCGGGAATGCGTTGAAGTAGGTGGCGAAGGAGACGCGCCGGCCCTCGGTGATCACGGCGCTCCGGCGCGCACCGGCGTCCTCGACCAGGTAGGCAGGCACATCGGTGCCGAAGGCGATGCTGGTCTGTGTCTCGCCGACCGCGCCGCTGGCCCCTGACACGGTGACGGCACTGGCCTTCATGCCGGTCTGTTCCTCCAAAGCCAGCTCGGAGGCAAGCTCACCGGCCCCGCGCTCGGGATTGGTCTCTACGTAGAGCGGAACGACGTCCAGGTCGCCGCCGGGAAACACGACGCGCTGCAGTACCCGCAGGGCCTGCTGGGCGCCGGGCCCGGTCACTGGTCCGCCTCCGGCCGGTTCAGTGGCTCGCCATCGGCGAAGTGCGGGCGCAGCCGGGTGTCGTACATGCTGAGCGCGGAGGCTATCGCCATGTGCATGTCCAGGTACCGGTAGGTGCCGAGGCGACCGCCGAACAGGACGCCCGACTCGCGGTCGGCCAGTGCCCGGTAGGCACGCAGGCGCTCCCGGTCGGCCGCTGTATTGATGGGGTAGTAAGGCTCGTCGCCGCGGACGGCGAAGCGTGAGTACTCGCGCATGATGACCGTCGAGTCCGCGGGGTACCAGTCCCGCTCGGGATGGAAGTGCCGGAACTCGTGGATCCGGGTGTAGGGCACGTCCTCGTCGGCGTAGTTCATCACCGGCGTGCCCTGGAAATCGCCGGTCTGCAGTACTTCGAGCTCGAAGTCGAGGGTTCGCCAGCCAAGATCACCGGCCGAGTAGTCAAAGTACGCGTCCAGCGGGCCGGTGTAGACGACCGGGACCCGCCCGGCCAGCTCCGAGCGCAGCTCCGCGAACTCGGTGTTCACCTGCACCTCGATCCGGGGATGGTCGGCCATGCGTTCCAGCCAGGCAGTGTAGCCGTCGACCGGGAGACCCTCGAACGTGTCGCTGAAGTACCGGTTCTCGAAGGTGTACCTGACCGGCAGCCGGGTGATGATCTCCGGTGGCAGGTCAGCGGGGTCGGTCTGCCACTGCTTGGCGGTGTAGCCCCGGATGAATGCCTCATACAACGGCCGCCCGATCAGCGAGATCGCCTTCTGCTCGAGGGTGGCCGCGGTGCCCGGCGGCACCTCGGCCGCCTGTCCGGCGATCAGCGCTCTGGCCTCGTCGGGCGACATGACCGCGCCGAAGTACTCGCAGATAGTGCCGAGGTTGATGGGCAGCGGGTAGACGCGGCCCTTGTACACCGAGAACACCCGGTGCTGATAGCCGGTGAACGCCGTGAACCTGCTGGCGTACTCCCAGACCCTGGCGTTCGAGGTATGGAACAGATGAGCGCCGTACCGGTGTACCTCGATGCCGGTCCGCGGCTCTGCCTCGCTGTAGGCGTTGCCGCCGATGTGCGCGCGGCGGTCGAGCACCAAGACGCCCAGGCCGAGGTCGGCGGCGCAGCGCTCGGCGATGGTCAGGCCGAAGAAGCCGGACCCGACGACGACGAGGTCGATGTTCACGGCTTCACCCGCTCGGCCGGCTCCTGCCGCGCCGTTGCCAGCAGATCTGCCGGCTGCAACGGTTTCGGGCTCGGCTGGCTGGCGGCTGGCTGCTCGCTGGCCGCGAGGCTGGCCAGCGGCTTGGCGGTTCGCCGTGACAGCGTCCGCACCAGCAGCCGGTACGCGGCGCGGCGCAGCCACCACGGGACGAGTCGGTAGCTGCCTCGGATCATCACGTTGCGCACGTACCCGGCGGGCGATATGAAGCCAGTTCTCAGGAACTCTCGCTGCAGCCGCAACTCCGAGCGCAGCAGGCCCGTGCCACCCCGCCGCTTGAAGGCAGTGGCCCCGACCCGGTAGAAGACCAGCGGCTCTGCCACGTTGGTGGCTCGCGCCCCGGCCAGCAGCATGCGGGTGAAGAGCGCATAGTCCTCCATCAGCGGCAGGTCACCGTAGCCGCCTGCGGCCAGCACTGCCTGCCGCCGGTAGATCACCGTGGGGTGATTGAAAGGATCATGCAGCCGCGCATACCGAGCAATATGCCGGGGATCGGTCGGTGGAACGCGCCGCCCGACGATGTGATCGGTGTCGGTGACAAACTCCAGCAGGCCGGCCCCGACGATGTCGGCACTCTCCATCAGCGGCAACTGGACCTCGAAGCGGTGCGGCATGGCGACGTCGTCGGCGTCCATCCGGGCGACGATGTCGTGCCGGCTCGCGGCGAGGCCCCGGTCCAGGGCGGGGCCCAGACCGGCGTGGCACTCAAGCGGCACCAGCGTCACCGGCACCGGACTGGCCGCCGTCAGCTCATCGAGGCAGCGGGCAAGCTCGTCGCGCACTGGCCCGTCCCTGACAATGATCAGTTGGTCAGGGCGTACGGTCTGGTCGTCCACCGCGCTACGCATCGCCCGCCGCAGATACTCGGGCCGGTCGCCGTCGTACACCGAGATGAGCAGCGAGAACAGCTCATGCACCGGGGAGAACCTCCAACCGCCGCGCCGTGAACTCGGTGCCGCGCGGTATTTGCCGTAGTGAGTGTGCCGCGCAGTGCCGCGCAGTGCCGCGCAAGAACCAGGCACCGGCCGCCGGCGCAGCCCAGTGTAGTGCACCATCCCGCGTTTCCCGGCTTGCGGCCGAGGGCCGGCGTGGCCGGGCCCACGGCGGCTCGTCACGCTCCCGGATATCTGCCCCAGCATGGCCCAGCAGTGCGGTGGAGTGGCTAATGTCGAGGCAAAAGTTGCGCGCGGTGCCGGCGGCCCGGCCTGCTGCGCCCGGAATCTAGCCCGCTGGGGAGCCGGATTGTGAGCGCCGTCACAGACCAGGACCTGCCCGGCAACGTGCCCGCGAAGGCGGCGGCGCGAGCCGCGGCGGCCGGGCAGCGACCCAGGGTGTTCCTGCACATCGGCGAGCCCAAGACCGGCACGACGTTCCTGCAGGAGCTGATCTGGCGCAATCGGGCCGAGCTGGCTGCCCGGGGCGTGGTGCTGCCCGGACATCACCCTCAAGATCACTTCCGTGCCACTCAGGACCTGCACGGCATCCCGATCGATCCGAGCGACCCGACTGGCAACTGGAAGGGCGAGTGGGCGATCCTCGCTGCCGAGGCGAAGCTCGCGTCGAGAGTGGCCGTGATCTCGCACGAGCTGCTCGCAGCGGCGGATGAACAGGAAGTCAGGCGGGCCGTGACGTCGCTGCGGTCGGCCGAGGTCCACGTCGTGCTGACGGTAAGGGACATCGCCGCGCTGCTGCCTGCGGAGTGGCAGGAAACCGTCAAGCACCGCAATGCCCGGCGCTTTGATGACTGGCTGAGCGATGTCATCGACATGGAGTCGGCGGCCGCCGATCGGCGCCAATACGGGTTCTGGCGCGTGCACGACACCGCGGCGATTCTCGAGCTCTGGTCTCGCCACGTGCCGCCGGAGCGGGTACACGTGATCACGGCCGCGCCCCGCAACTTTGACTCGGGGTTGCTCTGGCGGCGGTTTGCCGGCCTGCTTGAGGTGGACCCAGCCGCCGTGGACCTCGGCCGGGCCCGCGCCAACGCCTCTCTCGGCCTGCCCGAGATCGAGTTCCTGCGGCGCATGAACCAGGCGCTGTCTGCCGAGATTCCCGACTGGTACTACATGTGGCGGGTGAAGGAAGGGGTGGCCCACACCGCCATGGCCGCACGCCCGGCCCGCGGGCGCCTGACCCTGCCTGCCGAACGGCTGGGCTGGGCACGGGACTACGCCGACGGCCTTATCGCGGGATTGACGAGCTCCGGCTATGACCTCGTCGGCGATCTCGAGGAGCTGCGGCCGCCAGCGGAGAGCGGGGCATCGGCCAGCCGCGCCGACCAGCCGGCCGAGCTGGTACTGGATGCGGCGGTAGAGGCTGCGGCTGCGCTCGTCTTGAACGAGTACTGGGTGGAGTTCCCGGCCGCAGCGCCCGAGCCCGATGTGTTCACCAGGAGCAACTTCGCCGACCGGGTCGCGCTGCGAATCGCCGCCTCACCCTGGCTCAAGCGCACCGTGCGCAATATCACCAGCCGCTCTTCGCTGGTGCGGCGGCTGCGCATCGTGGTGTGGCGGGCGCTCGAGCGACCCGGGTCGCGGGGCAAGTAGCAATGGCGGCGACCGTGGTCCGGTCCCGGACTGTCGATGGCTGACGGGCTTGCCGCACCTGGCAGCGATAGCCAGTCGGCGCGGTCCCCGGCTCCGCCGCGGGTGATCGCGGTTATCGTCACCCACAACAGGCGCGAGCTGCTGCTCGAGTCGCTGGCGGCGGTGCACGCCCAGCGGCGCCCGCCGGACGTGGTGACTGTCGTCGACAACGCCTCGACGGACGGGACCGCAGCCGCCGTCCGCGCCCGCTTCCCCGCCGTGCGGCTCGCCGAGCTTGACGTGAATTACGGCGGCGCCGGCGGGTTCGCCTACGGCATGGCGCGGGCCCTCGGCGAGAACGCGGACCTGATCTGGGCCATGGACGATGACACCATTCCGGAACGGGGTGCGCTGGCGGAACTGCTCACGGCGCGCCGGGCCTACAGAGGCCGCGCCCCGGCCATCGTGGCGAGCGCGGTGCTGTGGACCGATGGCCGCCCGCACCCCATGAACACCCCGCGGCCGCGGCCGCTGGCTAGCGCGGCGGAGCGGACGGCCGCGGCGGCTTGCGGATGCGTCCCGATCCGGTCGGCGTCGTTTGTCTCGGTGCTCGTCGATGCGGCCGAGTGCCGGCGGCGGGGCCTGCCGCGGGCCGACTTCTTCCTGTGGAACGACGACTTCGAGTTCACGACCCGGCTGCTGCGAGCCAATGTCGGCCTGCTCTGCCGCGCCAGCGTCGTCGTGCACAAGACCCGGGCGTTCGGCGGCACGACCGTCGAGCCGGGCGAGCGGTTCTTCTACGAGGTCCGGAACAAGATCTGGACGCTGCGGGCTAACTCGCTCGGGCCGGCCGAGCGGATGCTCTATACCGGCGCGACGCTGCGCCGGTGGGTGCGCACGTACGCGGCGGCGGCCGACCGGCGGGCGCTGCGTGCGTGCTTTGTCCGCGGCCTCGTCGCGGGAGTCCGGACGAGCCCGCGCCCCAACGAGCACGTGCTGCCGGGCCTCGCCCCGGGCGAGGCCGCGCCGCGAGCCGCCCGCTAGCCCGCCCGCTAGCCCGCCCTCGCAGTCGTCCGCGGGCCTGGCCCGCATGCGGGCAAGTCAAACCTGGTCAGGCGGCCTGTTACGTGCGAATGTTAGACCGAGTCCCCCGCCCAGGTGGTAGCTGGAGGGTCGATTATGGGCAGGGATGTCCCGTCCATCCGCGTTACTCGGCAGGATCGTCGCGCCTATCGCGAGAAGGTTCGCCGGTGCCTCGACGTACTCGCCCGGATGCTACTCGAATCCAGCTTCGACACCGAGCCGCGGCAGGTGGGCGTGGAGATGGAACTCAACCTGGTCGACGCGCACGGGATGCCGACGATGACGAACACCGCGGTGCTCGCGGCCATCGCCGATCCGATGTGGGCAAGTGAGCTCGGCCGGTTCAACCTGGAGATCAACGTTCCGCCGCGGCCGCTGTCCGGCGAGGCATTCGGCGCACTCGAGGACGACCTGCGCAGCAAGCTCGCGCACGCGTCGAGCCGGGCGCTGGCGACCGGCACCAGGCTCGTGATGATCGGCATTCTGCCGACGCTGCGTCAGGACGACGTGACTGGCGAGGCGATGTCGGCCAACCCGCGCTTCCGGCTGCTGAACGAGCAGATGATCGCCGCGCGTGGCGAGGACATACGGATCTGCATCGACGGTCCGGAGCCGCTGCTCACCCACGTCGACACGATCATGCCCGAGGCGGCCTGCACGAGCGTGCAGTTCCACCTGCAGGTGAGTCCGGAGGCGTTCGGCAGCTACTGGAACGCGGCACAGGCCGTCGCGGGCATCCAGGTCGCGCTGGCCGCGAACTCGCCGTTCCTGTTCGGCCGCGAGCTCTGGCAGGAGACCAGGATCCCGCTGTTCGAGCAGGTCACCGACACCAGGCCGGAGGAACTCCAGCAGCAGGGGGTGCGGCCAAGGGTGTGGTTCGGCGAGCGGTGGATCGGCTCGGTGTTTGACCTGTTCGAGGAAAATCTGCGCTACTTTCCTGCGCTGCTGCCGCTGCGGGAGGACGAGGACCCGGCCGTAGCGCTGGCCAACGGCGATGCGCCCACGCTCGCCGAACTGACCTTGCACAACGGCACGGTCTACCGGTGGAACCGGCCCGTGTACGCGGTGGAGGATGGCCGGCCGCACCTGCGGGTCGAGAACCGGGTGCTGCCGGCCGGCCCCACCGTCGCCGACGTGGCCGCCAACGCGGCGTTCTACTGCGGTCTCGTCCGCGCGCTGGCCGAGGCGGAGCGGCCGGTCTGGCACCAGATGTCGTTCAAGGCCGCGGCCGACAATCTCGTCGAGGGCTCCCGGCACGGCATCGGCGCGCGGGTGTACTGGCCAGGCAACGGCGAAGCGCCGGTCACCGAGGTCACGCTGCGACGGCTGCTGCCACTCGCCTTCGACGGCCTTGCCCGGTGGGGGGTCAAGACCGACGACGCGGACCGCCTGCTCGGCATCATCGAGCAGCGCTGCCTCACCGGCCGCACCGGCGCCACCTGGCAGACCCAGATGGTGCACCGGCTGGAACGCACGCTGAGCCGGGACGAGTCGCTGCGCCGGATGACCCAGGGCTACATCGAGCGGATGACAGCAAACGAGCCGGTGCACGCCTGGTCAGCCATGTAGGCCGGGCAGCCACTCCAGTCAGTAGCGGCTTTTGTTCTATTTTGATCGGCCTGCATCACGCTCTGCAGCTTCACAACTCCGGCAGGTGGGCATACAGCCAGGCAACGCGCGGACGCTCGTATGGGGGTGGCACCATGACGAACAGGGCGGCCGGATCGCCGGCTCAGCAGCCCGCGGTGGCCGGGCAGCCCGCGGGGCCGTCTGGGGCGCGGCCGCGGGGCGGGCTGCGCCTCGGGACCGTGCCGATCGACGAGGCGATGGCGCGAAGGTACGTCGCGGAGCTGATCGGTACGGGCCTGCTGGTGTTCTTCGGGGCGGGCATGGCGACGATCAACTTCGGATTCCGCGCCTTCGGCAGCAGCGTCGCGGCGGGCATCCTGCTGACCGGCCTCACCTTCGGCCTGATCTTGCTCGGCCTGGTCGCCGTCATCGGCCCGATATCCAGCTGCCACGTCAATCCGGCGGTCACCCTCGGCGCGTTCCTGGCCAAGCGCATCCCGCTCGCCGACCTGATCGGCTACTGGGTCGCGCAGCTACTGGGCGGGCTGCTGGGAGCGCTGCTGCTGTTGTGGGTCATGCACAGCTCGCCATTGTACTCAACTACCAGGATCGGCCTGGGCGCGAACGGCTACGGCGGGTTGTCGCTCTTGCACTCCTCCGGCGGCGGTGCGTTCCTCACCGAGGTCATCCTCACCGCGGTGTTCGTGCTGGTGGTACTCGCGGCCTCGCGGAAAGATGCCAGCGCGCCGGTCGCCGGCGTCGTCATCGGTCTGGCACTGGCCCTGGTCAACATCATGGGCATCCCGATCGACGGTGCGTCGGTGAATCCTGCCCGCAGCTTCGGGCCCGCCGTCATCGTGGGCGGCCAGGCGCTGAGCCAGCTCTGGCTGTTCCTCATCGCACCGCTCGTCGGCGCCGTCCTTGCTGTGGCCGTGTACCTGCTGTTCCACCGGGTCGGCGATGACGCGGTCCCGGTCCAGAAGGGCGGCACGGGCGAGCGCACCGCGCCGCCGCGGCCAGCAGCTGGAGACGAGAAGCCGACTGCCGCGACCGGTGGCGGCGCGCCGGCCGCCCCTGACGAGCCGGCCGGATCGGCCGATCCACCGGACGAAGACCAGTAACGCCAGCCAGGTCCTTGACCGGCGCCCGACGGGGAAAGCCGCCGCGCTGCATGCCGCTGGGCGGGCGCCCGCCGGGGAAAGCCGCCGCGCTGCATGCCGCTGGGCGGGCGGGACCGGCCCGCCGGGGTCGTAGGGGCGATCGAGGGCGGCCGATAGGGTGGGCCGCGATGACTGGACTCGGCGACGCGGCTGCCTCGGAACCGGCCACGGGTCCGCAGCTCGAGGTCAGCAGCGCGGTCGGTCGGTGGGTGCTGCTGGCCACCGTGCTCGGCTCGGGCATGGTGCTCCTGGACTCGACCGTGGTCAACGTCGCCCTCCCCACCATCGGCCGGCACCTGAACGCCTCGCTAGCCGGACTGCAGTGGACAGTCACCGGATACACGCTCAGCCTGGCCGGGCTCATCCTGCTGGGCGGCTCGCTCGGGGATCGCGCCGGTCGCCGCCGGGTCTTCCTCGTCGGCGTCGTGTGGTTCGCGCTCGCTTCGGCCCTATGCGGCGCAGCGCCCAGCATCGGCGTGCTCATCGGCGCGCGGGTGCTGCAGGGAGTGGGCGGCGCCCTGCTCACGCCGGGCTCGCTGGCGATCATCCAGGCGAGCTTTGTCCCGGCCGAGCGGCCGCGCGCGGTGGGTGCCTGGGCAGGGCTCGGCGGCGTGGCGGCCGCCGTCGGCCCGCTGGTTGGCGGCTGGCTGGTGCAGACGGCTGGCTGGCGCTGGGTGTTTTTCCTGAACCTGCCGCTGGCCGCGGCGGTCATCGCGGTCACGGTCCGGCACGTGCCGGAGACCAGGGACCCCGCTGCCCACGGCAACTTCGACGTCGCGGGTGCCGGGCTCGCGGCCCTGGGACTGGCCGGGATCACCTACGCACTGATCGAGGCGACCGGGTCGGCCGGGACGACACCCGTCGTCGTGGCTGCCGTCATCGGGGTGGCCGCCGCGGCCGGGTTCATCGAGCTGGAACGCCGCCGCACGCGGACGCCCGAGCCGACGCCACCGATGCTGCCACTCGACGTATTCGCGTCCCGCCAGTTCAGCGTCATTAACGTCATCACCTTCCTGGTCTACGGCGCGTTCGGCGGTCTGCTGTTTCTGCTGGTGCTTGAGCTTCAGGTGGTTGCTAGGTTCTCGCCGCTGCTAGCCGGCGCGGCGCTGCTGCCGGTGACGCTGATCACGCTGGCCGGATCGGCGCGGGTCGGCAGCCTGGCGCAGCGCGTCGGGCCGCGCTGGCTAATGACCGCCGGCCTGGTTGGCCTCGCGGTCGGCATGGCGCTGATGACCAGGATCGGGCCGCACGCGAGTTACTTCGCCGACGTGCTGCCCGCGGTGGTCATCTACGGCCTCGGCCTGTGCCTCACCGTCGCGCCGCTGACCGCGACGGTGCTGGCCAGCGCGGACGTCCGGCACGCAGGCGTGGCCAGCGGCGTCAACAACGCGGTGGCACGGGCCGCGGGACTGCTGGCCGTCGCCGCGCTGCCGGTGGCCGTCGGGCTGACCGGCGCTACCTACCACGAGCCGGCCCGGTTCTCGCAGGGCTTCCATCACGCGGCGATCGCCTGCGCGGTGCTGCTGCTGATCGCGGCGGCACTCACCGCGGCGCTGGTCGACAACGACGTGCTGCGGGCTGGCGCACCCCCGGAAGCGAGCCGCACCTGCACCATCGCCGCGCCGCAACTACAGCCGGCTCCGCGCCGCTAGCCGCCTGGCCGATCGTCGGGCCGGTCCGGGGTGGCGTCGGGCGGGGTGGCGTCGGGCGGGGTGGCGTCGGGCGGGGTGGCGTCGGG
>JBOHCP010000064.1:0-12959 GCA_050698875.1 Streptosporangiaceae bacterium
CCACCCGCCAGCTGGTCAGCCACCGCTCCGGCCCGCCCACGCCGGTGTCTACCAGAGCTGCTCCGCCAGGAAAGTTCACCACGAAGCCGTGCACCGGCCACTCGTTTCCGTCTACGCCCCGCAGTGTGGCGAGCTGCAGTCGCCGGATCTCCAGAGTCACGAACCTAGGTTCGCACGACTCGCCACCAGCCGGTAACCGCGAGCACAACCACGGCTGCCGACACGGCCAGCAGGACGACCGGCGCCAGGCCGTGCACGAGTTCAATGTCGAACTGGTACAGGTGCGGGCTGGGCACGCCGTCCGGATCACCCGGAATGTTCGCGATCGTCGCCGCGGTCAGCCGGGCCAGCACCAGCCAGTCGATCCAGGTAGCCGGGTAGAGCACGAGGACGCCGATGATCATCGCGTCGTACCAGGGCAGCTGATACGGCCAGACCAGCAGGAAGGCCAGGCTCAACGCCACCGCCGGGCGGATGGCCGGCCGCACCGGGTCGCCTGCCGGCAGCCGCCAGAGCAGTAGCGCGGCGAGCATGGCGAACAGCAGCACGGCGACGACGAGCAGGTACTTCCAGTGGGTCAGGTCCGCCGACCGCCACGGGCTGTCCAGCGTGGTTTCATCACCGCGGTTGAAGAGCGCCTGGAACGCCGGCTTGCCCAGCCAGGCGTAGGTCGGGACGAGCACGACGAAGGCGCCGCAGCCGGCCGCGGCCAGCGCCGGCAAAGACCGGCGCAGCGCCCAGGCCAGGGCCAGGCCAAAGATCAAGTAGTCGATCTTGATGTCCGCGGCTAGCCCGATGAGGGCGCCCGCCGCGAGCGCGCGCGACACCCGCGGCCGCCACGACCGGCCGTCGGCCGGCTGCCTGCCCACGATGAGGAGCCCGATGACACCGGCCGCCGCGGCCAGCACGTCCACGTGGCCGGACGCCATCAGATCCCACAGCAACAGCGGGTTGATGGTCCACAGCAGGTGGGCTCTCAGCCGCGCGGCCGGACGCGAGCGCAGCACCCGGTCAAGCACGACCGCGACGGCCGCGAAGCCGAACGCGTTCCAGAACTTGAGCCACAAGACAACCCGCGCCATCGAGTCGCCGCCGAGCCTGGCGGCCAGGTACTGCTCGAAGGTCGCCGCGGGGCCGTACAGGCTCTCTGCGTACTGCCAGCGGCCCGGAATCGACTGGCCGAAGAACGGCTCGGTGAGCCGCAGGTAGATGGGCGTCACCTGGTACGGATTGTGGCCAACCAGGAGGATGCGGCCGTACGCCGCGTAGTCGAGGGCGTCGGTCGAGCCGACGGGCGGCAGCACCGTCAGGGCCACAACGGCGACCGCCGCCGCCACGAAGATGAGGCGGAGCGGCCCCCTGGCCCCCCACCGTGCCGCCAGCAGCCCCGCCACCACGCCGCCGAGCGCCAGCACCGCAGCCGCCCACAGCGCGATCGTCACCAGCTCGGGGGAGACCGGGACGTTGGTCAGCTGCCACGGCGGCCCGATCCGCGGCATCGGTATCGCGGGATCCGTCCAGGCCGGCCGGATCAGCGCGGCGCCGATCATGATCAGCAGCGCCGCGCCGATGCCGATACCCGCGAGCCAGCCGAACAGGCGAACGGGTCGGCGCGGCATCGGGGCGGGGCCGACGGCCGGGCGCGGCTGGTCGACGCGGACGGAATCAGTCAAGGTTCCACCGGTGGCAGGCTCGCGCGGCGCTCCGGCAGGCCCGGCCGGTGCCGCTAGGGGTTATGGCCAGACGCACGGAGCTACCCGCCCCTCAGCGCGGCCACGGCCCCCGCGCGCCCGACAATCCTCTACCCGGTCCAGGCGCGCGAGAAAACCCGCGGCCGCGGGCCGCGTCGGGACTACGGTGGGGACTAGGTCGGGGGACTAGGTCGGGCTAGGTCGGGGACTAGACGAGGACTAGACGGAACCCGAGGCTCCGAAGCTCACGACCCTTCGGGACTCAGATCGCGGAGATCTGGCATTCCATCGACCGGTCCGTCACCAGGACATGCCGGTTCGCCAGCGGCGTCCAGCCGGGCTGCGGCCAGCCTGAGCTGGCGACCAGCACGGCGCTGTCCGTCACGCGGTAGGCCAGGTCGAAGTAGGCCGCGATATCGTCTGGCCGGTCGTAACCGCTGGCCCGCAGCTTGGCTTCCGGCACGCGATCGCGGTGATACCAGCTGATCGCGTACAGCTTGTCCGGCGACAGCACGATCGCGTTCAGGCTGGTTGGCTTGAACCTGGTGTCGATGTCGGCGGCCGCGTCCGCGATCGCGGCTACCATATCCCCGCCATGGCTGGCGAGCCGCGACATGATGAGCAGGAAGTACCGTTCGCTGTCGGTCGTACTGGCCAGTCGGCGCTCCCACCGCGCCGGCAACATCTCGGGCAGCTGGTCCTGCGGATGGATGGCGCCGTTGTGTGCGAATGCGTACGGGCCGTACTGGAACGGGTGGCTGTCGCGCTCGGTCATGCCAAGACCGGGAGTTGCCCAGCGCAGGTGCACGAGCCCTAGGTCCGCCAGCGGTTCGCGGGTCAGCTTGTCGTACTCCGGCTCGCTGTCGGCGCGGATCGGCGACTTGCGGATGACGGGCTCGGCCCCCTCGTACCAGGCCATGCCCCAGCCGTCGCCGTGCAGTGCACACATTCCGGTGAACTCGCGGAGGCCATCGGCGCCAATCAGGTCCTCCACCGACGCCTCACGACTCGAGCAGTAACCGAGCAGCCGGCACATACAACCTCGTTCCCTAAAGGAATTTGCCCATTCCCCCGGCGATGTCGATGGACGCGCCGGCGATGTAGCTAGCCCGGTCGCTGGCCAGGAACGTCACTAGCCCCGCGACCTCGTCGGGCCGGCCGAACCGGCCGAGCGGGACCTCGGCCGCGGCCAGCTGCCCGAAGAACTGCTCGGCCGGTACGTCGGGCGCCCGGCGGCGGTGGATGTTCTGCCACTGCGGGGTCTCGACCAGGCCGATGTTGACACTGTTGACCAGGATTGCTTCCCGGCCAAGCTCGATGGAGAGCGCCTTCGACAGGCTCAGGCAGGACGCCCTGTTCACCGAGGAGGCCAGGAAGGCGGGATCGGGGTAACGGGCGTACACGGCACTGATGTTGATGACCCGGGCCGCCGAACTCTGCCGTAGCTGTGGCAGCGCCGCCCTGGTGCAGCGGATCTGGGCGAGCAGCTTGACCTCGATGTCGGCCTGCCAGTCGGCATCGGTCAGCGTGCCGAACGTGCCGGGCCTGGCACCGCCAGCGTTGTTGACCAGGATGTCCAGCCCGCCGAGGGCGGCGGTCGCGGCGTCCATGAAGCTGGCGACCTGGTCAGGATCTGTCACGTCGCACCCGAGCGCGTGCACGGGCCCGGCCCGGTCGGATGCGTTCTTTGTCAGCTCCGCGGCGGTCGCTGCCAGCTCCGCAGCGTGCCGGGAGCAGATCACTACCGAGGCGCCCTCGGCCATGAGCTCGGCCGTGATGGCCTTCCCGAGGCCCTTCGACCCGCCAGTGACGATCGCCTTGCGGCCGGCCAGCCCGAGGTCCATCTAGGCCTCGCCCGCCCGCTCCGTGACCTGTTCGGCCTGTTCGGCCTGCGCGGCGGCGAGATTGAGCAGGCTCTGCCGCGGCGGGCAGAACACGTCGATCTCCAGGCACTTGCTGTCGGTAGTCCACGCTCCATGCGGGACCCAGGCTGGCACGACCGCGACATCGCCCTTGCGCATGACGCGCACGTCGCCGTCCAGGTCGAAGGTGAACTCGCCGTCAAGCACGATGACGATCTGTTCCTCCTCGTGCACATGCCGCGGGGCTTGCGCGCCCGGCTCGAAGCTGACGAAGTTCGTCATCGCGCGCTGCCCGAGTACCGGCCGGAACCCGAGTCCGGGCAGGAACTCCACCGGCGTCATGGCGTCCACGTTGACGTACCTGCCTGGCCCGGCCGGCTCGCCGTGCGCCTGCGTGCTGAAGTGGCTCGCAGCATCACCAAGCGACCCGGCGTCGCCCGCCGGCCCGGCACTTTCCGGCTGCTGCGTCACGGGAGGTTCCGGGGGGTTGCCTCCCCGGCCAGGCACAGTCGTCATCGTTCCTCCAGGGCAGCTCGGAGAACCTCGCCAAGCCGGCGGATGCCCTCCTCGATGAGCTCGTCGGCGACCCGGCTGTACGCGAGGCGAATCTGCGCCGCCCCGTCGTCGCCGGGGTAGAAGGGCCGCCCCGGTACGTAAGCGACCTTCTGCGCCCGCGCCGCAGTGGACAGCGCCACGGTGTCTACGCCGTCGGGTGCGGTCACCCAGATGTAGAAGCCGCCCCGGGGTGTGGTCCAGGTGGTGCCTTCCGGCAGGTGCGCGGTCAGCGCCTGGTCCAGCAGCGCGGCGCGGCGCGCATACAGCGCACGGGACGCGACGAGCTGGCGCTCCAGGTGCCCGCCGCGACCGTATTCCTCCAGCATTCGCTGGCCGAGCGCGCCCGAGCACTGGTCGGAGTTCTGCTTGGCCACCACCAGCCTGCTGATGATCTCGGCGGGCCCGGCCGCCCAGCCCATCCGCACGCCCGGGCAGAAGATCTTCGAGAACGTGCCGGCCTGCAGCACCACATCCGGCGCCATCGACCACAGACTCGGCGGCGGTGGCTGCTCGAAGCCGAGATCGGAGTAGGCGACGTCCTCGAGGATCAGGAACCCGTACCGCCGGGCCAGCGCGATCAGCTCACCGCGACGGGGCGCGGTCATCGTCAGCCCGGTCGGGTTCTGGAAGTCCGGGATCGTGTAGAGGATCTTCGGGCGCAGGCCCGCGGCGAGTTGCTCGGCGAGCACGTCGGTGCGCATCCCGTCGTCGTCGACCGGCACGCCTCGCACGTCAGCCTCGTAACCGCGGAACGCCATGATCGCGCCCAGGTAGGTCGGCGCCTCGACGACCACCGCGTCGCCGGCATCCAGGTAGCTCTTGGCGACCAGTTCCATGCAGTCGATGCCACCGCTGGTGACCATCAGCTCGCCGGCCCCTGGCGCACGGCTCTCGAGGGCGGCGATTCTGCCGGTGATGTAGTCACGCACGCTTGCGATGCCTTCGGTCGCCGAGTACTGCAGGGCGACGCCAGGGTCCTGCCTGATCAGGCGGGCGGCGATGTCCGCAAGCACAGCGGTAGGGAACGTGGCCGGATCGGGGAAGCCGCCCGAGAACGTGATCAGGTCCGAGGCGCCGGCCAGCGCGAGAATCGCGGTGATCTCGCCGCCACCGAGTGACTTCGTGCGCCTGGCGAGACCGGCGTCCCAGTCACGCGCCGTGTCGCTGCGGGCGGGGCCGGAGAGGCTGGTCTGGCGCTGGTCAATTGCCGCGGTCATTGGCGCTTCCGTCTCTTGACAGCCGATCTTACAACTGTAAGAATTCCTCACCGTCTGCTTTACATAGGCAACGGCGATACCGTCCAGCATAACTCACATTACTAAGCTTCACGAACGGTCGGCTGACACATGGCAACCGTCTCAGCACCCTTCGCGAGGCTGGCCGAGGTCACCACGGCGGCCCCGCCGAAGGTCGAGGTGGACGACCTCGACCTGGCCCTGCTGCACGCGCTCGCAACGGACGCTCGTCAGTCGCAGCGCGCGCTGGCCAGGCAGGTCGAGATGTCACCGCCCGCGGTCGCGGACCGGATTGCCCGGCTGGAGCGTCTCGGCGCGATCCGGGGCTACCGGGTCGACGTCGACTGGGCGGCGCTTGGCTACCCGATCGTCGTCTACATCGCGGTGACGGCCGGCCCTGGCATGGACCTGAGCGAGATCATCAGGGCGATCCGGGCGCTGCCGGAGGCGGAGGACATGACCGTGGTCACCGGCGGCCTGGACCTGCTGGTCCGGTTGCGAGTCCGGGATCACGCCCACCTGCGCGAGTTGCTGCTCACCGAGATCTTTCAGATCAGCGGCGTGCAGCGGACCGAGACGTTCCTGTCCCTCGCTGACGTCGAGCCCGACAACTTCACCGCCGCGATGCTCGAACGGATGAGCCAGCGTCGCGGTGACCTCAAGAAGACGTGAGCAGGCGCCGGCCCGGGGGGCCACCTCCCGGAGTCTCGACCACGAAGACGCAACTGCATCGGAGGACAGCCACGTGACAACCAGCGCCGCCGCCAGCCGGCCTGACGCGCACGGCGTTGGCCAGCCAGGATTCGTAGCGCGGAACGGCCTGTACACACCCGGGCAGGCTGCCGCGGCGCGCGAAGTCGCCAGCAGGATCCGCGAACTGGACCTCCGCACCGTCCGGCTGGTGGTCGTGGATCAGCACGGCGCGCCGCGCGCCAAGTCGCTGTCGCCCGAGGTGGCCATCGCCGCGATGTCCAACGGCCTGGACTTCTCCGGTGCGATCTACAGCCTTGACTCCGGCAACCAGGTGTTCGTGCCGGCCTTCGCCGCCGGCGGCGGGTTCGGCATCGCGGAGTTCACTGGCTTCCCTGACATCGTGCTCGTGCCCGATGCGGCCACGTTCCGCGTGCTGCCCTGGGCCGACCGGACCGGCTGGATGCTGTGCGACACGTTCTTCTCCAATGGCCAGCCAATGCCGCTGGACGGCCGCGGGCTGATGCGGCGGTTGCTGGCTGAGCTCGGTGACGCCGGCTTCGACTACCTGGCCGGGATCGAGATCGAGTACTACATCGTCAGGCTCGACTCCGACCACATCGCACCGCAGCACGCCGGGTTCACCCCGCCACCGCCGGCGGTCAGCGTGTTCGAGCGCGGCTACCAGTACCTGTCGGAGGTGCGGCTGGACAGCGTCGCGAGCACGCTTGAGGAGATCCGCGATGGCCTCGTGGCCGTCGGGCTCCCGCCCCGTTCGATGGAGGACGAGTGGGGACCCGGCCAGATGGAGTTCACCTTCAGTCCAATCGGCGGGCTCGCGGCGGCCGACGCCGTGGTGCTGTTCCGGTCCGCGGTCAAGCAGATCTGCCAGCGCCGCGGATTGCTGGCGACGTTCATGTGCGCACCAGCGCTGCCGAACTTCTTCCCTTCGGGCTGGCACCTGCACGAGTCCCTGATCTCCCGGATCCACGGTCACAACGCCTTCGCCAGCGACGATGACTACCTGTCGGCGACCGGGCGGCAGTTCGTCGCCGGGCTGCTGGCACACGCGCTGCCGATGGGCGTGTTCGCCACGCCGACCGTCAACGGCTACAAGCGGTTCCGGCCATACTCGTTCGCGCCCGACCGGGTGTGCTGGGCGCTGGAGAACCGGGGGGCGCTAGTCCGCGTCCAGGGTGCGCCAGGCGACGCCAACAGCCACGTCGAGATGCGGATGGGCGAGCCCGCCGCCAACCCGTACCTGTACATGGCGGCGAACATCGCGGCTGGGCTCGACGGCATCCGCCGCGCGCTCGACCCGCCGCCGCCGGTCGAGGCTGATCCGTACGCCACCGACAACACCCCGCTCCCGGCCTCGCTGGCCGACGCGATCGGGGCACTCGACCAGGACGAGTTCTTCCGCAAGGCGTTCGGCGACACCCTGGTCGACTACCTGCTGCAGATGAAGCGGTCGGAGGTTGGCCGCTACGAGGCGGCCGTGGCCGAGAACCCGCCGCCGGAAGGCCAGAACATCAGCGACTGGGAAATGCGCGAGTACTTCGAGTTCTACTAACCGCCGAGGAGGACCACGATGACGTTGCAGCACATCGTGCTGTTCAGCTTTCCGCGCGACCTATCTGCGGCGGAGGCAGGGCAGCTGCGAGACATGGTGGCCTCGTGGCCCAGCGAGATCGGCCTGATGACCAGGTGCCGCCTGGGCACCGACCTGACCGGTGCCCGCAACCGCGGCTACGCCTACCTGCTGTACACCGAGTTTCCGGATGTGGCAACCATGAACGCCTACCGGGCGCATCCCGCCCATATCACGTTCATGGACTGGCTTGCGGATCGCGATTGCACGCCGCTGGCCTTCGACTACGTGCTAGATGCGCAGACCGAGTTCATGCCCGAGCATGGGCCGGAGTGAGAGAGGACCGGAGACATGGCCAACCCCAGCACTGATCTGAGTAGCGCCAAGATCGGCGAGCTCGCGCACGGGTCCCTGCGG
The DNA here is from genome assembly GCA_050698875.1 of Streptosporangiaceae bacterium. Classification (GTDB taxonomy): domain Bacteria; phylum Actinomycetota; class Actinomycetes; order Streptosporangiales; family Streptosporangiaceae; genus JAJYUU01. Next base: position 8,042 of record JBOHCP010000064.1, read on the forward strand.
CTATGGGATGCGATCGCGATATCCGTCTCGGTGATTGCCCCGGGCATGGCGCTGCTGCTGAACGTCAGCGGCGTGTCGATCGTCGCCGGCGGCTCCACGCCACTGGCGTTCCTGCTGGGCGGCGTCGGCTGCCTGGCGCTCGCGTTCGTGGTCATCGGGTTCACCCGCCGGATGGCCACGGCCGGGTACGCCTACACCTATGCCAGCCGCAGCCTGGGCAAGGAAGCCGGCTTCATGGCCGGCTGGCTGTATTTCTTCGGCTTCATCTGCTTCGTGCCGATGACCATGTCCGGGGTCGGCTACCTGGCCGCCAACCTGCTCGGCCTGAGTCCGAAGCTGTGGATCCTGTTCTTCGTCATCGGAATGGCCCTGTTCGTGGTGCTCTCGGTCATCCGGATCAAGGTGACAACCCGGGTGCAGCTCATCGTCGGCATCGTCACCGTCGCCGTGATCGTGATCATCGACGTGGTCACTACTGCCAAGGGCGGCAGCCATGGCCAGGCGCCGAGCGCGTTCAGTTTCAGCCACACCAACTCCGGCGGCTTCAACGGCGTCTTCTACGGGATCATCTTCGGCGTAACCTCCTACATCGGCTTCGAGACCGCCGCCGACTTCGGTGAGGAGACCGCGCACCCGCGCCGCAACATCCCCATCGCGGTGATCGTCGCTACGCTGTTCGCGATTGTTCTGTACCTGTGGACGACCTACTCGATCACGATCGGCTACGGCGTCGGCAACGGCGTCAAGATGGGCAATGACGCGGTCGCACTCAAGACGACCGCGAGCACCTTCGTCGGATCCTGGCTCGGCACGCTCGCCGAGATCGGCGGGATGTGCGCGGCGTTCATCGTCTGCGTCGCGTGCGCGACCGCCGCGTCGCGCACCCTGTTCGCGATGGGACGTGAAGGCGTCCTGCCCAGAGCGTTCGGCCAGACCCACCCGAGGTTCAAGACACCCGTGACTGCCACCCTCGCGGTCACCGTGGTCGCGATCGTGATGGCGCTGGTGATGGGCTATCCGCTGTCCGATAGCGCGTTCGGCCAGCCGCTGTCCAACTACTACTTCTGGGCCACCACCGGCACCCTGCTGGTCATCGTCGTCTACATCATGATCTGCCTCGGCGGCATCGTGTACTTCTGGAGCACCCGCGCCACCCGCAACTGGAACCCACTGATCCACGTCGGCATCCCGCTCGTGGGCGCCATCGTCTTCGGCGCCGCGCTGTACGGGTCGATCCACCCAGCCCCTCCGGGCATTCTCAAGTGGACCCCGTACGTGGCCCTCGTCTGGCTTGCGCTCGGCATCGGGGTGCTGCTGTGGCTGCGGGTGACCCGGCCCGACCAGGTCGCCCAGATCGGCTCGATCCTCGGCGAGGAGGGTGGTACCGACGCAGCAGTCCTCGATAGCGCCTGACTCGCGGAGCGTGCGCTGCCTGGGCCGCGAGTACTGCGCCGAGCAGTGGTTCGGCGTGTGGTCCTCGGTCACGCCGTCCGGCTGATTCGTGCTCGACGGCGCGGCGGATCGCATGGAGTGGACCTTCACCGGCGAGGTGATCGAGTGGCGCGGACCGGCGCCATACCTGTTCGTGGCCATGACGCCGGAGGACAGCGCGGATCTCAAGGAGGAAGCCCGCGGCCTGATCTACTGGGGCCAGGTGCCGGTCCGCGTCACCATTGGCGACACCGAGTTCACCACTGCCCTGTTCCCCAGGGACGACCGCTACCTCGTGCCCGTCAAGGTGGCGGTGCAGCGAGCGGAGGCGATCGGGGAGGGCGCGATCGTCGAGGTGGCATTGCGTCTCAACGTCGCGCGCTGGGAATGACGACCGGCTGGGACCGCGGCAGCCTGACGACCGCCAGGCGCCATCTGAGTCGATGACGGCGCGGGCCGTCGACGGCGGATCCGGATGTTGCGTGCGCCCGTTAGCGCACGGCTACTGGTGTGCCCGACTGGGCCGGGTCTACCATCTTTGGACCGCCGTGGTCGTCAGTCCGTTGCCGTGACCGGTCGGCAGGAACCGCCGCGTGTCACGGGGACTGGCTGGTGATCTGTTCGCCTCTTCCCTGCCAGGGGGAAACTCGATGCCGCTCTACATGTACCAGGCCTCCTATACGGCCAAGTCAATGGCAGATCAGCTTGAAACGCCGCAAGACCCGGTGGAAGTGATCCGGCCGGCCCTGGAGGAGCTGGGAGCAACGATCGTCGTAGCCGGCTTTCCGTTCGGCGAGTATGACGTGGTTGTCGTGTATGAGGCAGCTGATGATACGACCGCTGCCAGTGTCGCGATGGCCGTTGCCGCGGCGGGCGAGGTCAGGTCGGGCAAGACCACGCGACTGCTCAGCGGGCAGGAATGGGTCGAGTCTTTGCGCAAACGCAGGATTGTCACCAGCCGGAAAGCGCGTCAGCCGCACGACAGCCGGTCCTGATCATGACGTGCAGGTCCAGGCCTAGCTAGCGTCGGCCGAGGATGACCGAGTTCTGCGCCGCGATGACGGCGCCGAGGTTGGCCTCCATCGCGTCGTCCCAGTCGGTGAAGAAACCATCGGGCTCGTTGTTCGGGCGGGCCAACCCACGAGCCGGCACGACTCGGCTCGCGTCCTGGCCTCGTATGCCGCGAAGGGTTCCAGCCCCGCTGCTGCGCGGCGCTCGTTCAGTCGCTGCGGGTCCTCGATCGGGTAGGGCCCGAAGGTGCCGCTAGTGACGGCGAACTGCGTGCCATACAACTGCGGCTGCCCGGCATGGACTCGCACCCGGTCCTCCAGGTAAGCCAGGTGCGCCGGGGAAGCCTCGCCCTGGTCGACCGCGCCGCGCACGGCATCCAGAAATGCCCGTTGCAGGGCAGGAGCACGGTCGGCGTGCTGGGCAAGCAGCCACGCCGCCTGGGCTCCGTCCTCGCCGGCCAGTGTCCGGCCTGGCCAGCCCCGCATGGTGAGCACGTCACCAAGCCAGCGGGTGTTGTCCTCGTCGACCCCGCTGCCACTCCGCGGCGACCTAGTCCGGGAGCCTGGCCATGTGCTGTCCGTTGGGCGGGGAGACCAGCCGGCGGACCCGCTGGTCCTCGTCCCGCCGTCGTAGCAGTTCGCGCCGGAGTTCTTCGTCCACGGAACCATTCCAGCCCGCCGCGCCTGACCGCGGAAGAGCTGAGTCAGGCAAGATATGTGTCCTGGATCGCCAGCCGCCGCATAAGCAGCTGAGGCCGAAGGCCTCGGCGGGGCTACCGGCACCAGTTCAACCGGGCGCTGACGTTTGGATCTGAGCGCCGCTGGTCACCAGCTTGTCGTCAGCCGCGCTCGCGCTCAGCTTCCAGGTGGCCGGGTAGTCGGCAGCCCGAAGCTCTGCTATCAATGCTTTCTGCTGCGGCGTCGTGGTCCCCCTCAGGCGAGCATTGACGCCACGGTCGCGAAGCGAATCGACCACGCGGCGGGCTCTGAACTCATCCATGTGCTGGACGGTAACCTTCGTTCCTGGAGGGTCTCTGAAAGATCGCTGGATGCCCCCGCAGTGTGAGAGGGCTAGGGGCGTTAGCCCAGGCAAGGCTCAAGTTTCGCTACCGGCCCGAGCGTGGCCCGCATGGCGGACAAGTCCGCTTCACCCAAGCCCGGTTCCGCCTCGACAACATGGGTAACGACCTGGTCCGCTTCGTCGATACGATCATCGGCCGGCCCACGCTGGTCAGCGGACTGTCTTCCGGCGGAGTCCTCGCGGCGTGGCTCTCCGCCTACGCCCGACCGGGCCAGATCATCGCCGCCGTATGGGAGGACCCGCCGCTGTTCTCCTCCGTGCTGACCCCCGCGCACGGCCCCGCCATGCGCCAGTGCATCGGGCCCCTGTGGGCGCTGTACGCAAAGTGGCTCGGTGATCAATGGTCGGTTGGTGACTGGGAAGGTCTCCTGCGCGCGGCGCCGGGCGAGCTGCCGGGCTGAGCAGCCGGGCCCGTTCGCCGAGACCAAGGAGCACCTCGGCGGCTTCACGGTCGTCGATGTGCCCGACGATGCCAAGGCACGGTATTGGGCCGGCCGGGTCGCGGTCGCGGTCGGCTGGCCGCAGGGGGTGCACCGCTTCCCGCATCCCAGGGAGAGCTGACACGCAGTCCGCCAGGCAGGATGGTCGCCAGGTTCAGCGACCAGCGGCGGTCACTCGGACCGCTCGCCGGGTCCGTGGTCAGCAGTGCCTCGTCGCTAGTCGGCGGCGCCCGCCAGCATTTCGAGGTCGAGGGCCTCCCGGACGATCGGGTCGTCGTCGGTGCCGAGGACGCGCCAGTCCTCACCTGGCTCGAGGATCTTCTCGGCGCCGCGGATCGACCGGTAGTCAAGGTCACCGGCGACGGCGGGCGGGTCCTGGCCCGCGGCGAGGTTCCTGGCCGCCCGCAGCAGGATGTGGCGCATCCGCGTGATCGCCAGGTCGGTGGAGCCGAGCTTCTCCTGGGTGCGGTCGTAGATCGGGCCCATCGACTCGGTCACCATCAGGTCCTGGCTCACGAAGTCAGACACGCCGCTGAACGTCGAGTTCCGCTGCACCTCGCGGTCGATCTGGAAGTCGTTCTCCATGGTGTACAGCCGGGGGACGACGCCGTCGGTGTACGACGATATCGGCGTAGAGAACGGCGCGACCGCGAAGAGATTGGCGCCGCCTAGGTTGCGCGGATTCAGCCTGGCCACCGGTCCGACGAAGTAGCGCCAGCAGTTCTCGTCGTCGATAGGGACGAACATCCCCTGGCCGACGCTGAACGGGATGCTCGCGACCATGGTGCTGTAGGGCATCGCGTAGGCGGTGATGCGGACGTGGGTGTTGCCGTTGGGCGTGGTCCGGACGCCGGCGTACCGGTACCCGTACCACGTCTCGTCCAGCTCCAGCCGCGGCGCCCGGTCATGCCGCCAGAACGTCCACGACATCGCGTTCGACGGATAGCCCGGCTTAT
>JBOHCP010000065.1:0-12881 GCA_050698875.1 Streptosporangiaceae bacterium
CGCACGATCTCGGCGGGCCAGCACCTGTCGCAGGCCGCGGTTTACTTTCACTTCGCCAAGTTCCTGTTCGTCGGCGACATGGACCAGATGCGGGCCGCCCACGAGCGGGCCGTGCGCTGCCTGACCGATGCGCTGCCCTACCTGGACCCGCCTGGCCGGCGAGTGGAGATCCCGTTCGACGGATCGCGGCTGGTCGGGGTGCTGCGGCTGCCGCCGGGGGCGGGCCCGCACCCCGCGATGATCATGATCCCGGGCCTGGACTCGGCCAAGGAGGAGCTTCGCAGTACCGAGGACCTGTTCCTGGAGCGGGGGATCGCGACCTTCAGCGTGGACGGGCCCGGCCAGGGGGAGGCGGAGTACGACCTCGCCATCCGGGGTGACTGGGAAGTGCCGGGAGCCGCGATCATCGACTGGCTGACCGCCGCGGACGGAATCGACGCCGACCGGATCGGTGTCTGGGGCGTCAGCCTCGGCGGCTACTACGCGCCGCGGGTGGCCAGCGGCGACGAGCGGGTGCGTGCCTGCGTGGCGCTGGCCGGCCCCTACTCGTTCGCCGACGACTGGGACAGCCGCCCCGTCCTGACCCGCGAGGCGTTCCGGGTCAGGTCGAAGTCGCCGGATATGGACACGGCCAGGCGGCGCGCTGAGGAACTGACGATGGCAGGCAGGGCAGGGCTGATCACCTGCCCGCTGCTAGCGGTCATGGGCAAGCTCGATCGCCTCATTCCATGGCAGCACGCGCAGCGCCTGGTCGATGAGGCGGGCGGTGACGCCCGGCTGCTGCTGCTCGAGCAGGGCAATCACGGCTGCGCGAACCTCGCCCCCTTCCACCGGCAGGCCACCGCCGACTGGGCCGCCGATGCGCTGGGCGCGACGGTGAGCCACCGCGCGGCTACCTGATGGGCGGCCCGCCGACCGTCGCCGGCGCGACCGGCGCTGTCAGCACCGCCAGCGCAGCCGGCCTGCGGCTGCTCGGTCAGCACGACCTCGGCGGCTACGGGGATGGCATGCAGGTGATACGCAGCGGTGCAGCGCTCTATGTGGGCCACACCGGAACCACCGGCATGGGCACATCGGTCCTGGACGTCGCCGACCCCGCGTGTCCGGTCCTGGTCAGTCAGTGGCCAGCGGCACCGCGCTCGCACACCCACAAGGTGCAGGTCGCCGACGGCTTGCTGCTGGTCAACTCCGAGAAGTTCCCGTACCGGGCGGAGACGTCCGAGCCCTTCTCGGCCGGCCTGACGGTGTACGAGCTGAGCGACCCGTTGCGGCCACGCCAGGTCGGGTTCTGGCCCAGCGGCGGTCGCGGCGTGCACCGGATCGTCTGGACGGGCGGGCAGTACGCGCACATGTCGGCCATTCCGGACGGATTCCGGGACCGTATCTGGGTGGTCGTGGACCTGTCTGATCCGGCCCGGCCCAAACAGGCCGGCCGGTGGTGGTGGCCGGGCCAGCGCGAAGACGAGCAGCCCGGCTGGCCGGCGGGCAAGCGCTATGCCGCCCACCACGCACTGATCGCCGGCAACCGGGCCTACGTCGGCTACGACGACGCCGGCCTGGTCATCCTGGATGTGTCGGACCTGACCAACCCGCGCCAGGTCGGGCACCTCGGCTGGGACGGCGGGTCGACGCACACCTGCCTGCCGCTGGCCGGCCGTGGACTGGTGGTCGCCACCGACGAGCAGGTGAGGGACGGCCCGGCTGCCCCGCGGCGGGCGGTCCGGGTGATCGACATCGCCAGCGATCAGCCGCGGGTGCTGTCGGTCTGCCCGGAGCCGGCCGGCTTTGGGCAGCTGCCGCTCCGGTTCGGTGCCCATAACCTGCACGAGAACCAGCCCGGTGCCTACCGGAGCGAGCGATTGGTGTTCGTCAGCTACTTCAGCGCCGGCCTGCGCGTCTACGACCTGGCCGATCCGGTGCAACCGGTCGAGGTCGCGCACTGGGTGCCTGAGTCGCCGGCCGGCCAGCCGGTGCCGCAGATCAACGATCTGTTCGTGGATGACACCGGCATGCTGTGGGTGACGGACCGGATCGGCGGTGGCTTGTACGTGCTGCAGCCCGAGCCGGCGCTGGCGGCGCTGATGGCGCAGGCACGGACTTCGGCCTGAGCTGGGTGCCTGGGACAAAGCGGCTCTTCTCGCCTGCAATCGTTTGTGATACTGTGCGCGGGTGTGATTGGGCGCTCGTGCCGCGGTCACCGCGGGGTCGCTGCGTGAGGGCTATGCAGGAAGGACGTCGTGATGGCAGACCGGGCGCGTGAGCAAACCTCGATTGGCTGGATCGGGGCGGGCAGGATGGGCCTGCAGATGGCGTCCAGACTGCTGGACGCCGGGTATGAGGTGGCCATCTACAACCGCACCATGGCCAAGGCGGCTCCGCTCATCAGCCGGGGCGCCGTGCCCGCGGAGTCCCCGGCGGACCTGGCCGGCCGGGACGTCGTGTTCACCATGCTCTCCTCGTCAGAAGACCTGCTGCAGGTGGCCGCCGGGCCTAACGGGGTGCTATCCGACGCGGCCCGCTCGCCCGGGCTGCTCGTCGACTTCACCACCGTCTCCGTGCAGGCATCGGCTGCCGTCCGCGCGGCGGGGGAGGAGCGGGGCACCGAGTTCCTCGCGGCGCCCGTGAGCGGCAACCCCAAGGTGGTGGGTGCGGGCAAGCTGTCGCTGGCCGTGTCGGGAAAGCTCGAGACGTTCGCGGAGGCGGAGCCGCTGTTGCAGGTGTTCGGCCACCGGGTCACCTATGTCGGCGAGGACGAGGTGGCGCGACTGGTCAAGATCTGTCACAACGTGCTGCTCGGCGTCACGATACAGACGCTGGCCGAGGTGACGGTGCTGGCCGAGAAGGGCGGCGCAAGTCGGGCTGCATTCCTCGAGTTCATCAATCACTCCGTGCTGGGATCGATGTTCACCCGGTACAAGTCGCCGGCGCTGGTGCACCTGGACTTCACCCCCACCTTCACGCTCCCGCTGCTGCTGAAGGACTTCGACCTCGGTCTGGCCGCCTCGCGCGAACTGGAGGCGCCGATGCCGATCGCCGCGACCGCCGCCGCCCTCGTCGCCTCGGCGCTCGGGGCCGGCTACCGGACCGAGGACTTCGCGACGGTTCTGCTCGAGCAGGCCAGGCGGGCCGGCATCACGCTGGAGCCCGAGGACGCCGAGGTCGATGACGGGCTGGGGGAGGGATGAGCAGCGCGCGTCCCCTTCGGGCACCAGGACACGGCGGCGTCGACTTCGAAGAGCGCGTGGACTTTGACAGGCTGCGGCGTTACCGGGTCGGCCGTGCGCAAGCAGCGCTCGAGTCCAGCGACTGCGGCGCGTTCCTCCTGTTCGACTTCTACAACATCCGGTACACGACGCAGACCTGGATTGGCGGCGCGCTCGGCGACAAGATGACGCGGTACGCGCTGGTGACCCGCGACGCGGACCCGGTGCTCTGGGACTTCGGCTCAGCGGCGAAGCACCACCAGCTCTACTGCTCCTGGCTGCCGCCGGAGAACTGCCGGGCCGGCATGCTCGGCCTGCGCGGCGCGATCGCGCCCGAGGCCGGACTGATGGTCTCGGCGGTCACCGAGGTCAGGCAGCTGCTCGCCGAGCGCGGCCTGGCCAGCCAGCCGGTCGGGGTCGACATCATCGAGCTGCCGTTCCTGGCCGAAATGCAGCGACAGGGCCTGACAGTCGTCGATGCCCAGCAGCTAATGCTGGACGCCAGGCAGATCAAGTCGGCGGACGAGATCATGCTGCTGACCCAGGCAGCCGCCATGGTCGACGGCGTCTACCAGGACATCGTCGAGAAGCTGAAGCCCGGCGTGCGCGAGAACGACATCGTGGCGCTCGCGAACCAGCGCCTGTACGAGATGGGCTCCGAGCAGGTCGAGGCGATCAACGCGGTGTCCGGCGAGCGCTGCAACCCGCACCCGCACAACTTCTCCGACCGCATCATCCGGCCGGGCGACCAGGCCTTCTTCGACATTATCCAGAGCTACAACGGCTACCGCACGTGCTACTACCGCACCTTCGGCGTGGGCCGCGCCACCTCGTCCCAGCGCGACGCTTACGCCAGCGCGCGGGAGTGGATGGACGCGGCGATCGAGAAGGTGAAACCGGGTGTGGGCACCGACGACATCGCCCGGCTGTGGCCGGTCGCCACCGATTTCGGGTTCGCCAGCGAAATGGCAGCCTTCGGACTGCAGTTCGGCCACGGCCTCGGCCTGGGCTTGCACGAGCGTCCGATCATCAGCCGCCTCAACAGCCTGGACCACCCCATCGAGATTCAGGCCGGGATGGTGTTCGCCCTCGAGACGTACTGCCCGGCCTCGGACGGGTTCTCCGCGGCGCGGATCGAGGAGGAGGTCGTGGTGACGCAGGACGGTCGAAGGATCCTCACCCTGTTCCCGGCGCAGGAGCTCGTCGTAGCCAACCCGTACTGACACCTGGGTACTGGAGACGCGTTGCCATGACACAGCTAGACCAGCTCGTCAGCGGCCTGCTGACCGATCTCTACATCGGCGGCAAGCCCGTTGCCGCCGCCGCTGGCGGACGGTTCGACGTGCTCGACCCGGCCACCCGGATGGTGATCGCCTCGGTAGCCGACGCCGGCGTCGATGACGCCATCGCAGCCGTGGACGCGGCCGCGGCGGCGGCCGGGAGCTTCGCGGCGACAGCGCCGCGCGCGCGGGCGGAGATCCTGCGCGCCGCGTTCGAGCTGATGACCGCGCAGCGCGAGGACCTGGCGACGCTCATCGCCCTGGAAAACGGCAAGGCCCTGGTGGACGCTCGCGCCGAGGTGTCCTATGCGGCGGAGTTCTTCCGCTGGTACGCCGAGGAGGCGGTGCGGATCGACGGCGGCCTCGGCGTCGCCCCCTCGGGCAGCAACAGGATCATGGTGATTCGCCGGCCAGTGGGCATCTGCGTGCTGGTCACGCCGTGGAACTTCCCCGCGGCGATGGCCACCAGGAAGATCGGCCCGGCGCTCGCGGCGGGATGCACGATGGTGCTCAAGCCTGCCAGCGACACCCCGCTGACCGCGCTGGCCATGGCGCGCCTGCTGGCGGCCGCCGGCGTGCCGCCCGGCGTGGTCAACGTGCTGCCGGGACGGCGCTCCGGCCAGATCGTCTCGGCGATGCTGCATGACCAGCGCGTGCGCAAGCTCAGTTTCACCGGCTCCACCGAGGTCGGGCGCATCCTGTTGCGCGAGTGCGCGGACAACATCGTCAACACCTCGATGGAGCTTGGCGGCAACGCGCCGTTCGTGGTCTTCGCCGATGCCGATCTCGATGCCGCGCTGGACGGCGCGATGATCGCGAAGATGCGCAATGGCGGCGAGGCCTGTACGTCGGCCAATAGGTTCTATGTCGAGGCGAGCGTCGCGGCGGAGTTCTCGCGGCGGCTGGCCGAGCGGATGGCGGCCCTGCGGGTCGGCCCGGGGGTAGCCGAGTCCACCCAGGTGGGGCCCCTGGTGAACGACGCCGCGGTGGACAAGGTCGACGCGCTCGTGCGGGATGCGGTCACGGCCGGGGCCACGCTCCTCCTCGGCGGTAGCAAGCCCGGCGGGGAGGGCTGCTATTACCCGCCGACGGTGCTGACCGACGTCCCGCCGAACACCGCGATCTTGCGGGAGGAGATCTTCGGCCCGGTCGCGCCGATCGTGACCTTCACGACCGAGGACGAAGCGGTCGCGCTGGCCAACGACACCGAGTACGGGCTCGTTGGCTACGTCTATACCGGCGATCTGACCCGCGGCCTTCGGGTGAGCGAGCGCATCGAGTCCGGCATGATCGGGCTGAACCGAGGCTTGGTCAGCGATCCCGCCGCCCCGTTCGGTGGCGTCAAGCAGAGCGGCATCGGCCGCGAGGGCGGCCACGAAGGCGTGCTGGACTACACCGAGCCGCGGTATGTCGCGGTTAGCTGGTGAGGCGGCGCGTGCCCCTTCCCGGACTGAGCCACGTCGACCACATCGGGTTCACGGTGCCCGATCTCGAGCAGGCCAGGCAGTTCCTGATCGACGTGCTCGGCTGCGAGTACATGTACTCGCTCGGCCCGTTCGTGGCCGAAGACAACTGGATGTCCGAGCATCTGGGCGTCCATGCCCGTGCGGTCATGCAGCGGCTGCATTTCTTCCGCTGCGGCGGCCAGGCGATCTTCGAGGTGTTCCAGTACGCGGCACCGGACCAGCGCCAGGTTCTGCCGCGCAACAGCGACTACGGCGGGCATCACGTCGCCTTGTACGTCGACGACCTGGACGCTGCCGTGGATTACCTGCGGACTCGCGGCGTTCAGGTACTCGGCGAGCCCACCGCGAGCAGGGGACCGAGCGAAGGCCAGCGCTGGGTCTACTTCCTTGCCCCGTGGGGTATGCAGTTCGAGCTCGTCTCCTACCCGGGCGGCAAGGCCTTCGACCAGCAGGGAACGGGGTCGGCTTAGGCCGGTCAACTGCCTTCCGGTGACGGCAAGCTCAGGGAGCGCGCAATGGAGCAGCATCAGCTGCAGATGTCCGCATCGTGGCTCGAGGTCGTCGCGACCCGCGAGGACTGGGAGGCGGCGGACCCGCACTTCCTCGTCAGCGCCTTCGCTCAGCTGATCCTGATCCGCGCGTTCGAGGAGTACGTGCTGGAACTCGCCGGCGCCGGCCTTATCCACGGGCCTGCGCACTCCAGCATCGGCCAGGAGGGCGGCGCGGTCGGCTCGGTGCTGGCGCTGACTGCGGGCGACACGGTCAACGGCTCGCATCGCGGTCACCATCAGTTCCTGGCCAAGGCGCTGGCGTACGTCGCGCCGAAGGGCATTGACCCGACGCGGCCGGTTCCCGACGAGGTGCGAGCGGTCCTTGTGCGCAGCCTGGCCGAGGTCTGCGGGCTGGACCGCGGCTTCAGTAACGGCCGGGGCGGCTCGATGCACCTGCAGTGGCGGGAGGCCGGGGCCATCGGCACCAACGCCATCGTCGGCGGCGGGGTGCCGCAGGCGGCTGGCTCGGCGTGGGCGCACCAGCACGCCGGGACGGGCGCGGTGGCTGTCACGTACTTCGGCGACGGCGCCATCAACATCGGCTCCACGCTCGAGTCGATGAACCTGGCGGCAGCCTGGAGCCTGCCGTTGTGCTTCTTCATCGAGAACAACCGCTACGCGGTGGCGACCACGGTCGAAGAGGCGACCGGCGAGCCGCGGCTGTCGGCGCGCGGCCCTGGCTTCGGCATCACCAGCTGGAAGGTGGATGGCATGGACACCCTGGCTGTGTACCTGGCCATGCAGCAGGCCGTCGCGCACCTGCGGGCCGGTAAGGGGCCTGCCGTGCTGGAGGCGGACGTCTACCGCTACTACCACCAGAACGGCCCGTTCCCCGGCAGCGCGTTCCGGTACCGCACCAGGGAAGAGGAGGCGGAGTGGCGCGCCCGCGACCCGCTCTCCCAGCTCGCCGGGCAGCTCACCCGCCGCGGGATCCTCACCGAGTCGGCCGTCGACTCGGCGCGGCAGCAAGCCGCTGACCTGATGGCGGAGATCGGCTCGGTGCTGCTTGAGCCGGTACCCGGCGGCAAGAAAGACCAGCGACAGGTCAAGGCTGGCGAGTGGCCCGATCCGGCGTTCGTCGACGTGGGAGTCCGCGGCGACCTGAGCGAGTTCGCGGACGCGCCGCTCGCGGACCGCGCTGACTTCAGCGGGCCGGTGCAGGAGATGAAGTTCATCGACGCGGTCGCGGGGGTGATGGCGCGCCGGATGAGCATCGATGACCGGATCGTGATCATGGGGGAGGACATTCACCGGCTGAACGGCGGGACCAACGGGGCCACCAAGGGCCTCAAGGAAGCGTATCCGGATCGGGTGCTGGGAACGCCGATCAGTGAGAACGCGTTCGCCGGCCTGGCCGGCGGCGTGGCCCTCGACGGGCGGTTCATCCCCGTGGTCGAGTTCATGTACGCCGATTTCATGTGGGTGGCAGCCGACCAGCTGTTCAACCAGATCGCCAAGGCGCGGCACATGTACGGCGGCCGCAACGACGTCCCGCTCGTGCTGCGCAGCAAGGTCGCCATCGGCACTGGCTACGGGTCGCAGCACTCGATGGATCCGGCAGGCATCTTCGCGACCGCGCCGGGCTGGCGGATCGTGGCGCCGTCGACTCCATTCGACTACATCGGACTGATGAACAGCGCGCTGCGATGCCGGGATCCGGTCGTGGTCCTGGAGCACGTGGACCTCTATGCGGCCGACGGCGAGGTGCCGGCCGGCGAGTGGGACTTCTGCCTGCCCGTCGGCAGGGCCGCGGTGCGGCGCAGCGGAGCACAACTGACGGTGCTGACCTACCTGGCCATGACACCGCGCGTCCTTCACGCCGTGGCCGCGAGCGGCGGCGTCGACGCGGAGGTAATCGACCTGCGCTGGCTTGACCGGGCCAGCATCGACTGGGACACGATCGGCGCGAGCATCAGGAAGACCAACCGCGTTCTGATCGCCGAGCAGGGCGCGCTCGGCACGTCGTACGGCGGCTGGCTGGCCGACGAGATCGAGCGGCGCTTCTTCGACTGGCTTGACCACCCGGTGCAGCGAGTGACTGGCGGCGAGGCGTCCCCGACCATCAGCAAGGTCCTCGAGCGCGCGGCCGTCGCCCAGGTCAGCGACGTGACAAGCGCTCTGATCGAGCTCGCGAGGCTGTGACGATGGCACGTCTGCTTCGAGTCCCCGAAATCTCGGCCGGGTCAACGGAGGCAGTACTGGCGGCCTGGCCGCTCGCCGAGAACGTCCCCTACTCGGCCGCCGAGGTGATCGCCACGGTTGAGACGGCGAAGGCGGTGATCGACATCGAGGCCGACGAGGACGGCGTGATCCTGCGCTGGCTCGTCGGGGAGGGTGCGAACGTCACGGTCGGTCAGCCCATCGCGCTGATCGGCGTCCCCGGCGAGCCAGCTGACGACATCGAGGAGATACTGCGCACGCACGGAGTGGCGCCCGCCAGTCCCGCGGCGCCATCCGGTGTCCCGGCCGCCGCCGGCGCCGCACCACCAGCGGGCAGTGCGGTCCCGGCCACCGGGGCCGTGGCCGGCAACGGACAGCGGCCACGAGCCGGCCAGCAGCGCGAGACTGGGCGGATTTTCGTCAGCCCGCTGGCCCGGCGGCTGGCGCGCGAGGCCGAGCTCGACCTGCGGGTGATCTCCGGAACCGGGCCGGGCGGCCGGATCATGCGGCGGGATGTCGAGCAGGCGATCCAGGCAGCACGGACCGGAGCCGCCGAGGGGCTGTCGGCGCGGACCGCCGAGCGGCTGGCGGTGCTTTCGGCGCCAGCTGGCGAGGGCCTGGCGGTGCCGTCGGCGCCAGCTGACGCCCGGACAGCCAGCCGGCCAGGGCCGGCCGAATCGCGGCGGCCGGCCCGGTATACCGCCGTCCCGCACAGCCGGGTACGCACGGCCATCGCCGCCAGGCTGACCGAGAGCACGCAGACCATCCCGCACTTCTACGTGGCCGGCAGCGCCAGGGCAGACAAGCTGATGCGACTGCGCGCGGAGCTGAACGACGGCCCGAGCACGGTGCGGGTCTCGGTGAACGATCTTGTCATCAAGGCGGTTGCCCGCGCGCACCAGCTCGTGCCGGCCATGAACGTGACCTGGACGCCGGAGGCAATGCTGAGCTACGACAGCGTCGACGTCGGCGTTGCCATCGCGAGCCAGCGCGGCCTCGTGACACCGGTGCTCCGCTCGGTCGAGCAGTACCCGATCTCCGCACTTGCTGCGGCGGTTGCCGACCTGGTGGAGCGCGCCGCAGCCGGCCGTCTGCAGCAGCGGGAACTCGAAGGCGGCACCACCAGCGTGACCAACCTGGGCATGTTCGGCGTCGAGCAGTTCAGCGCGATCATCAACCCGCCGCAATCCTCGATCCTGGCCGTGGGCGCCGTGCACGACGCTCCGGTCGTGACGAAGGCAAAGCTGGGGGTTGGCTCGGTGCTGCAGGTGACCCTTTCCGCCGATCACCGCGCGGTGGATGGGACCATAGCCGCCGAGTGGATGAAGGCATTTGTCGGGATCATCGAGCATCCGGTGCAGATCCTCGCCTGAGCCTCCAGCTGTGGCTGAGAGCGTCAGGAGCGAGGCGCGGTCGACCCCCGCACCACGAGCTCGGGGACCACGTAAATGACCTTGGCCGGGCCAGTGCCGCCATTCAACCGCTCGATCAGCAGATCGGCGGCATGCGCGCCGACCTGGTAATGCGAGAACGCCACCGTAGTCAGGGGAGGCCGGAGCATGTCGATGAACGGCATGTCGTTGAACCCGACGACGGACAGGTCGCCGGGGCAGGCGAGCCCGGCCTCGTCAAGCGCGAGATAAAAGCCGACGGCCAGCATATCGTTGGCGGCCGCGACCGCGGTGCAGCCGTCGCGAGCAGCCAGGATCTCGCGCGCGCAGCGGTAGCCCTCATCGATCGAGAACGAGCGGGCGAAGCGGACCCGGTCGCCCAGCACGTCGAGTCCGGCGCTGGCCATGGCCGCCCGGAAACCCTGATACCGCGCGAGCCCGGTGGACAGATCCTGCGGTCCCGCGATGCAGGCGATGTCACGATGGCCAAGCCCAGCCAGGTGGTCGACGGCGAGCCGGACGCCCGCCTCGTTATCCACCGTGACCGCCGGGAAGCTGTCACCGGCCGCGATCCGGTTCATCAGCACCACCGGCACGCCGGACCGCGCGGCGTCGTCGAGCAGCGGATCCCGCAGGTGAGCCGTGGCCAGCACGTAGCCGTCTACATGCCGGGCCCGCAGCTGCTCGTACACCCGGCGCTCCCGCACCTCGTCGCCGTCGGTGTTGCCGATCAGGGCGACGTAGCCGTGGGTCTCGAGCCGGTCGGCGAGGCCGCGCACGATGGGCGGGAAGAGCGGGTTGTTCAGGTCGGGGATCAGCACGCCTATCGTGTGCGACCGCCGGGTGCGCAGGCTGCGCGCGACCGCGTTCGGCCGGTAGCCGAGCTCGGCGGCCGCGGCCAGGACCCGGACCGCGGTCTGCTCGCTCACCAGCAGCCGGGTCTCCGGGTTCAGCGCCCTGGAGGCCGTGGCCGGGTGGACGCCGGCCCGGCGCGCGACGTCCTTCAGCGTGACGGCCGACTCCGGCATCAGCGCTCCCTTGCTAGCCGCACCCGGCACCGGCAACCCCGGCCGCCGGGCGTCGGGCCGGCAGCGACGTCCGTTCGGCCGACCACGATCTCGCCAGTCAGTCCCCGCGCCCCCGCTCGGTCCGCCGCCTCGTCGTGGCGGCCGCCGCTCGCCGAGACCCAGGGGCTCGAGTCCGCCGCGGCGGGCGCGGCCGTCCTCGGCCCGGTGCGGCTGCGATCGTGGCTTCGAAGTGGACCTGGGTGCGGGCGATCGGAGTGACGACGGGCTCGCCTGACATCCGCACCCGCGTCAGCAGCTCCGTCATCAGCCGACGGTTATCGGCGAACCTGACGCGAGCAGACCCGTCCACGCTGGTGCCGGTCACGACGATCTCCGCGCTGCCGGTGTCCAGCACCGTGCCGACGTCGTCCGGGCCGACCCGCACGAAGCGGTACTCGTCGCGCTCGTAGTCCTGGTACGTGGCTGTTCTTCGAAGTCGGGTCACGAGCGGTGACCGGCGCTGCCCAGTTGGCACCGCGCCAGTATCGCACCGCGTGCCGTTTTAGTGCAGCAATGCTCGCCGGTCAGTTCGGGGTGGCGGCGTGGCTGCGCCTGCTCAGGAAGCGGGCGAACTCGACGCCCTCACGCAGCCGTCTGCCAGCCATCTCCGGGTGCCGGAACATCTCGGCGGACATCTCGGCCAGCTTTCCCGCCCGGAAGTAATACCGCCGGTAGAACGCGTCCACCGAGTCGAGGATCTCGGTGTGGCCCAGGTCGGGGTAGGACAGCGCCGCCAACTGGGTGCCGTCCGCGCTCACCAGCGCGCTGCCCTCATCCTCTGCGGGCAGCCAGCCATGCTCCTGCGCCTGCCGGTACAGCTCGGTGCCCGGATACGGCGCCGCCACGGAGACCTGGATGGTGTGCGGGTTCACCTCCTGGGCGAACTTAATCGTCTCGCGGATCGTCTCCGTGGTCTCGCCCGGCAGCCCCAGGATGAACGTGCCGTGCACGGTGATTCCGAGGTCGTGGCAGTCGGCCGCGAACCGCTTGGCCCGCTCGACGCGCAGGCCCTTCTTGATGTTGATGAGGATCTGCTGGTTGCCCGACTCATAGCCGACCAGCAGCAGCCGCAGCCCGTTGTCGCGCAGCACCTGCAGCGTCTCGCGGGGCACGTTGGCCTTGGCGTTGCAGGACCAGGTCCAGCCGAGCCGGCCCAGCCCGCGCGCGATCTCCTCGGCCCGCTGCCGGTCGTCGGTGAACGTGTCGTCGTCGAAGAACAACTCCTTGACCTGGGGAAACAGCTCGCGAGCCAGCGCGGCCTCGGCCAGCACGCTGGCCACGCTGCGGGTGCGGTACAGGTGACCGCCGACGGTCTGCGGCCAGAGGCAGAACGTGCACCGGGACCGGCAGCCGCGGCCGGTGTACAGCGACAGGTACGGGTGCCTGAGGTAGCCGATGTAGTAGTTCTCCGGGCGCAGGTCGCGCTTGTACACCGGGACGACCGACGGCAGCCGGTCCATGTCGGTGAGGATTTCGCGGTCCGGGTTGTGCACGATCTGACCGGCGGCGTCGCGGTAGCTCAGGCCATCGACGTCGGCCATCGGCCGGCCGGCCGCGAGCTCGGCGATGGTGAAGTCGAACTCTTCCCTGGCGACGAAGTCGAGAGCCTCGCAGCCGCGCAGCGAGCGCTCGGGCTCCACGGCCACCTTGGCCCCCACCATCCCGACGACCAGCGCCGGGTTCGCTGCCTTCAGCGCGGCCGCCGCCCCGACGTCACCCGCGAAGCTCGGTGAGCTGGTGTGCAGCACGGCCAGCTCGTAGTC
>JBOHCP010000066.1:0-12832 GCA_050698875.1 Streptosporangiaceae bacterium
TGCTCGTCGGCGCCCTGCTCGTCGGCGCCCTGCTCGTCGGCGCCCTGCTCGTCGGCGCCCTGCTCGTCGCCCGCTGCCGAGTCGTCAGCCTCGTCAGCCTCGCCTGCCTCGTCGGTCACCTCAGCGTCCGCGGTCGACTCGGTGTCGGCCGAGGCCTCCGCGGCGGCCGTCGACTCTGCGGCGGCCGCCGACTCTGCCACGGCGGTGGCTGCGGCCCCTGCAACCCGGCTGGTCCTGGCGGCAGGCGCCGCCCGGCGGGCGCGGCGGCGGCGCGTCCTGGGCTCGGATTCCTCGCGCACCAGCTCGATCACGGCGAGGGCGGCGTTGTCGCCCTTGCGCGGCCCGACCTTGGTGATGCGGGTGTAGCCGCCGTCACGGCTGGCGAAACTCGGCCCGATGTCGGCGAACAGGCTATGCACGACGTTCTTGTCCGTCACCACGGTGAGCACCTGGCGGCGGGCGTGCAGGTCACCCCGCTTGGCGAAGGTGATGAGGCGCTCGGCCAGCGGCCGCAGCCTGCGGGCCCTGGCCTCGGTCGTGGTGATCTTGCCGTGCTCGAACAGGGCGGTGGCCAGGTTGGCCATCATGTGCCGCTGGTGGGCAGGGCTGCCGCCGAGTCGGTGGCCCTTGGTGGGCGTGGGCATCGAACGATTCTCCTGGTTCAGCGCAGTCAGAGGTCAACTGCTGTGGGCTGGCATAGCGGGCGGCTGCCCGTCAGTACTCCTCGGTCTCGACGTAGTCATCCTCGTCGTCCGCCCCGTAGCTGTCGGCCGCCGTGCCCGGATCGAAGCCGGGCGGGGAGTCCTTCAGGGACAGGCCCATGTCGGCGAGCTTCTGCTTGACTTCCTCGATCGACTTGGCGCCGAAGTTGCGGATGTCGAGCAGATCCTGCTCGCTGCGGGCGACGAGTTCGCCAACCGTGTGGATGCCCTCGCGCTTGAGGCAGTTGTACGAGCGGACGGTGAGGTTGAGCTCCTCGATCAGCAGCGCCAGGTCAGCGGCGAGGGCGGCGTCGGTCGGCGACGGCCCGATGTCGATGCCCTCGGCGTCCAGGTTCAGCTCCCTGGCCAGGCCGAACAGCTCGACCAGCGTCTTGCCGGCGCTCGCGACCGCATCCCGCGGGCGCAGGCACTGCTTGGTCTCGATGTCCAGGATCAGCTTGTCGAAGTCGGTCCGCTGCTCGACACGGGTCGCCTCCACCTTGTAGGTGACACGCAGCACCGGTGAGTAGATCGAGTCGATCGGGATGCGGCCGATCTCCTGGCCCGGCTGCTTGTTCTGCGCCGCCGAGACGTAGCCGCGGCCGCGCTCGACCGTCAGCTCCATCTCAAGCTTGCCCTTGCTGTTGAGGGTGGCGATGTGCAGGTCGGGGTTGTGCACTTCGAGGCCGGCCGGCGGGGCGATGTCTGCCGCGGTGACCGGACCCGGTCCCTGCTTGCGCAGGTACATGTGCATGGGCTCGTCGTGCTCGGACGACACGACCAGGTTCTTGAGGTTCAGGATGATGTCGGTGACATCCTCGGTGACACCAGGAACGGTGGAGAACTCGTGCAGGACTCCCTCGATCCTGATACTGGTCACGGCCGCACCGGGGATCGACGACAGCAGCGTGCGGCGCAGCGAGTTGCCGATGGTGTACCCGAAACCTGGTTCCAGCGGTTCGATGACGAACCTCGACCGGAACTCCTCGACCTGATCCTCGGTGAGGCTGGGGCGCTGGGCGATGAGCATGACTCTTCCTTTCCGCGCTGCCCGCTATATGACAGCGCGCCCGGCGTCGGCGGAACCCCGCCGACGGTACTTCCGCGTGGGACGTTGCCCACGGTTGTGACCCCACGCCGGCCATCCCCGCCAGCCTGTGCTGGCGTGGCCGGCCGTCAGGCCGGTGCAGTTACTTCGAGTAGTACTCGACGATCAGCTGTTCCTGCACGAGCGTGTCGATCTGCGCGCGAACCGGCAGCGAGTGCACGAGGACCCGCATCTTGTCCGGGATCACCTCGATCCAGGCAGGCGCCGTCCGGTCGCCCGCCTCTGCCTTGGCGACCAGGAACGGGGTCAGGTTCTGCGACTTCGTCGCCACCTCGATGATGTTGTTCTCCTTGACCCGGTAGGAGGGGATGTCCACCCGCTTGCCGTTGACCAGGATGTGGCCGTGGCTGACCAGCTGGCGGGCCATGTCCCGGCTCTTGGCGAACCCGGCCCGGTAGACGATGTTGTCCAGCCGGGTCTCGAGGATCTGCAGCAGCGCCTCGCCGGTCTTGCCGCGCTGGCGGGCGGCCTCTTCGTAGTAGTTGCCGAACTGCTTCTCGAGGACGCCGTAAATGCGGCGAGCCTTCTGCTTCTCGCGGACCTGCAGGAGGTACTCGCTCTCCTTGGGCCGGTTCCGCCCGTGCTCACCCGGCGGGTAAGGCCGGATCTCGATCGGGCACTTGGGCGAGTCGCACTTGGCGCCCTTCAGGAACAGCTTGGTCTTCTCGCGGCGGCAGCGCTTGCAGTCCGGACCGGTGTATCGAGCCATTGGTTGCTTACTCTCCTGGTTGCCTGGCTACGTCGCTCACACCCGGCGCCGCTTGGGCGGTCGGCAGCCGTTGTGCGGGACAGGGGTGACGTCCTGGATGGACCCGACCTCCAGGCCGGTGGCCTGCAGCGACCTGATCGCGGTCTCGCGTCCCGAGCCGGGGCCCTTCACGAACACGTCGACCTTCCGCATGCCGTGCTCCATGGCGCGGCGCGCGGCCGCCTCGGCCGCCATCTGAGCGGCGTACGGAGTCGACTTCCGGGATCCCTTGAACCCGACCTGCCCGGACGACGCCCACGAGATCACGCTGCCACCGGGATCGGTGATGGAGACGATCGTGTTGTTGAACGTGCTCTTGATGTGCGCGTGTCCGTGCGCGACGTTTTTGCGTTCCTTCCGGCGGACCTTCTTGGCGCCGGCGGTACGGCCCTTGGGAGGCATCCTGCTCCTCTACCTGTGCGGAGGTGATCGGACCAGCTGCTGATGCCCGCGCGCGGCACGGGCGTCGCGCAGCGGACTACTTCTTGCCGACCTTCTTCTTGCCGGCCACTGTCTTCTTCTTGCCCTTGCGGGTGCGGGCGTTGGTCTGGGTTCGCTGGCCGTGCACCGGCAGTCCGCGGCGGTGCCTGATGCCCTGGTAGCAACCAATCTCGATCTTGCGCCTGATGTCGGCCTGCACCTCGCGGCGCAGGTCGCCCTCCACCTTGTAGTGGGCCTCGATCCAGTCGCGCAGCCGGATCACGTCGTCGTCGCTGAGCTGATGTACCCGGGTGTCGCCGCTGACCCCGGTGGCGGCCAGCGTCTCGAACGCCCGAGTGCGGCCCATGCCGTAAATGTAGGTAAGCGCGACCTCGAGCCGCTTGTCACGCGGCAGGTCTACGCCAACAAGGCGTGCCATCGCGGGCAGATCTCCTTCTCGCTAGGGAGGTCCTGCGCACCGCTCCGCGTCCCTGCCCGGACGCGCCCCGGCCTCCCCCAGGGGCACTCCGCGGCCGACCGGGCCGACCGCGGAGTGCGGTGCGTGCTTGCTGCCGATCACTCGGCAGGTGCTGTTTTCGTCGTGCTCTTGAGTTTTGGGGTGGCTGGCGTCAGTTGTCGCCAGTGCCGGGCCGGTATCTCAGCCCTGACGCTGCTTGTGCCGCGGGTCAGAGCAGATGACCATGACCCGGCCGTGCCTGCGAATGATCTTGCATTTGCTGCAGATCTTCTTCACACTCGGCTTGACCTTCATCGGCTGGTCACTCTCTTGCTCATAGGGGTTACGTGCTCGTGCCGTGCGCTCCCGGCCGGGGCCGGTCGCGCTGTCGGCGGTTCACTTGTACCGGTAGACGATCCGCCCGCGACTGAGGTCGTAAGGGCTCAGCTCGACGACGACCCGGTCATCGGGCAGAATCCGAATGTAGTGCATCCGCATCTTGCCGCTGATGTGGGCCAGGACCTTGTGTCCGTTGTCAAGCTCCACCCTGAAGAAGGCGTTCGGGAGCGACTCCACGACCGTTCCCTCGATCTCGATGGCGCCGTCTTTCTTGGCCATACCCTCCGCGCTTCGCTGCTTGTTGATCGACCCAGCTCGCATGCGCGCAAGCTGGCACTTGTTGGTTGCTGGTCCGCTTGCTCCGGCGCGCTGGCCGGAACCCAACCCGTACGCACGTGCGGCTGCACGCTGATACGGGCCCGGACGGGCCCGCTGGCTGACAGTCGCCTAGCGCGGAGAACTTCCGCACGCCGACAACAGCTCATGGGCCGTGGCAAGTCTACGTCAGGTCCGCCGCCAACGCGAACCCAGCCGCGAGCAGGTGCTCCCCGACACCAACGGAGAACCCCCGCCGGGTATTCCGCGCCGTTACCGACCGGGCCGGCCCGGAAGGTCCTCGTCGCCGCGAGGTAGCTGACCCGGATCCTGGCCGGTCGGCCCGCGGACCCGGCGGCGGCTGCCCTGCGGGTGCGAGCCGCTCACCCAGCGCCCGAGCAGGACGGCGCCCCACGGCCCGGCGATCCACAGCGGCCACGGATAGCCCAGGCCACTGAGTGCCCAGATCACAAAGAACAGCAAGCTGCAGGTGAACCAGCTGCCCCACGCCACCCGCCAGGCGTCCAGGTGCCTCCTGCGCTGGGCCTGCTTGGGCTGGCGGGTCAGCTCCGCGTCAGGCAGTCGGTACAGGTCGATGCCGGGCAGGTCACGGAGCAGGTCGTCGATGTCCCCAATGGTCTTGGCGGCAAAAGCCCGGTCAAGCCGGTCGCTGAACTCATCAGGCGTCAGCCGCCCGGCTGCGTGGTGCTCCCGCAATAGCGCGGCCACCCTGTCCCGGTCTGCGTCGGATGCCCGGATGTTGGGGTCATAGGCCATGGCGCACCTCCCCGCGCGCACCAACCGCACGCCCGGCGGCCAGCCGCGCAGGACCGCTCACCCGGATGGACTCGTCCCGTGTCAGCCGCATGCCGCCTCCCTGCGATGACTTCAACCTACCCCGCGAGAATCTAGGTCATGAACCTGCGCAGTGCGGCCATCGCGCGGGCCGTGATCTCCTCGACCGGACCAGTCGCGTCGATGCCGAGCAGGATGCCGTCGTCGGCGTAGAACGCGATCAGCGGCTGCGTCTGCTGCGCGTAGACGTCCAGCCGGTGCCTGATCGTCGCCTCCCGGTCGTCGTCCCGCTGAAACAGCTCGCCGCCGCAGTCATCGCACCGGCCCGGTCGCGCGGGCGGCTCGAACAGGACGTGCCAGATGCGGCCGCAGACCCGGCACGTCCGGCGGCCGGACAGCCGCCTGACGACCTCGTCGTCCTCGACGACAAGCTCCAGCACGACCTCCAGCCTGGTGTCCCAGTCCGTCAGCAGCTTACGGAGCGTCTCGGCCTGCGGCACGTTGCGGGGGAAGCCGTCCAGCAGGAAGCCGCTCTGCGCGTCGTCCTCGGCCAGCCGGGCCTCCACCATGGCGATGGTGAGCTCGTCCGGCACCAGGTCACCGCGCTCCATGTAGGCCTTGGCCTGCCGGCCGAGCTCGGTGCCGGTGCTCACGTTGTAGCGGAAGATGTCACCTGTCGAGATCTTCGGGATCGACAGGTGCGAGGAGATGAACTGGGCCTGTGTCCCCTTGCCCGCACCGGGGGGCCCGACGAGGACGACTCGCACTACCGCAGGAAGCCCTCATAGTTGCGCTGCTGCAGCTGGCTCTCGATCTGCTTCACCGTGTCGAGCCCGACACCCACCATGATCAGGATGCTCGTACCGCCGAGCGGGAACTGCGCGGTGGCGTCGAGCAGGCCGATGGCAATGACGGGGATGAGCGCGACGAGCGCGAGGTACAGCGAGCCGGCCGCCGTCAGCCTGCTGACCACGTGGCTGAGGTAGCCCGCCGTAGGCCCGCCCGGTCTGATGCCGGGGATGAACCCGCCGCCCTTCTTCATCCCGTCGGCCACCTCCTCCGGCGGGAACGTGATCGAGACGTAGAAGTAGGTAAAGAAGACGATCAGCACGAAGTACGAAACCGCGTAGGCCGGATGATCGCTGAAGATGAGGTTGTTCTGCACCCAGTTCGCCCAGCCCGCGGTGGCGTTGTGACCGAACAGCTGGGCCGCGAGCTGCGGGATGTACAGCAGCGACGAGGCAAAGATGACCGGGATGACGCCCGCCTGGTTGATCTTGAGCGGGATATAGGTAGACGTGCCGCCGTACATCCGGCGGCCGACCATGCGTTTGGCGTACTGGATCGGGATGCGGCGCTGGGCCTGCTCCATGAGCGCGACGAACGCGATGATCGCCACCGCCATGACCAGCACAAGCGCGAACACGAACTTGGGCTTGTTCTCGTAGATGAGCTGCAGCTGACCGGGGACGACGGCGATGATCTGGGTGAAGATCATGACCGACATGCCGTTGCCGACGCCCTTGTCAGTGATCAGCTCGCCAAGCCACATGATCACCGCGGTGCCCGACGTCATGATGATGACCATCGTCGCGATTGTGACAATCGACGGGTTGGGGATCAGGGTCGCAGTGCAGCCAGGGATCAGCTCCTTGGCCCTGGCGAGTGCGATGATGCCGGTCGACTGCAGGATCGCCAGGCCCACCGTGAGATAGCGGGTGTACTGGGTGATCTTGGCCTGGCCGGTCTGGCCCTCCTTGCGCAGCGTCTCGAGCCGCGGGATCACCACGGCGAGCAGTTGCAGGATGATGCTGGCCGTGATGTACGGCATGATGCCGAGCGCGAAGACGGTCAGCTTGCTGATGGAGCCGCCGCTGAAAAGGTTCAGCAGCTGGAACAGGCCGGGGGTCCTGGCCGCGCTTGAGCCCAGGCAGGTGTCCACGGCTCGCTGCGACACACCTGGCGTCGGCAGCTGCTGCCCAAGGCGGAAGACGGCGATGATGAAGATGCTGAAGAGCAGCTTCTTGCGCAGGTCAGGCGTCCGGAACGCCCTGATGAACGCGGTCAGCATGCGCTATCCCTTGGTCGATCGTTGAACATCATCTGCCGCTCCTGTGCCAGGACAGCGCTGCTCGTCGCCCTCGCGGTACACAGACAGCCGTCCGCAATCGCGACGTCGCACGCCGAAGTCTAACGTGCTGCTCGCGGTACGACAGCCATGCGTCGCGCCCGGCACCGGCAGCGCGCGGCCCGGGCCAGCGGCTAAGCTCGCCCGCTGGCCGGAGGGGACGACCCCCCGGCACCGCTCGCCGGAACCGGTCATCTCACAGCTCGGTAACCGCTCCGCCCGCAGCAGTGATCTTCGCGCGCGCCGTCGCCGAGAAGGCATGGGCGCTGACCTGCAGCGCGACGCTGACCTCACCCTGGCCGAGGATCTTGACGAGCTCGCCGGGCCGGACCGCGCCGCTTGCCGCCAGGATCTCCGGCGACACCTCGCCGCCGTCCGGGTACAGGCTTGCCAGCCGGTCCAGGTTGACCACCTGGTAGCTCGTCTTGAACCGTGCGTTCGAGAAGCCCTTGAGCTTGGGCAGCCGGCGGTGCAACGGCATCTGCCCGCCCTCGAAGAACTCGGGGATGTTATGCCGTGCCTTGCTGCCCTTGGTGCCGCGCCCGGCCGTCTTGCCCTTCGAGGCCCCACCGCGGCCGACCCTGGTCCGCGGCGTATGAGAGCCAGGCGCCGGACGCAGGTGGTGGATCTTCAGCCCAGCCCGGCCGCCTACGGCGGCTGGCTCGGGGGACCGGCCCGCCGCCGCAGCGTCCCTGGTGTCGCCGTCAGCCATCGTCTATTCGACCTCCTCCACGGTGACCAGGTGGCGCACCGCCTTGATCATGCCGCGGAACTCGGGGCGGTCCTGCTTGATGACCACATCACCGATGTGGTGCAGCCCGAGCGAGCGCAGCGAGTTGCGCTGATCGGAGGTTCCGCCGATCTTCGACCGGATCTGGGTTACCTTCAGCTCTGCCATCTGATCGCTCCGCCTCAGCTGCTCTCGGCCGGGCTCGCGCCGGCGCCCGCGCTGGCCGCGGCCGCCCTGGCCCTGAGCATGGCGGCCGGGGCCACCTGCTCGATCGGCAGCCCTCGCCTCGCCGCGATCTCCTCCGGCCGGTTCAGGCTCTTCAGCGCCGTCACGGTGGCGTGCACGACGTTGATGGGGTTCGACGAGCCGAGCGAGCGGGACAGCACGTCGTGGATGCCGGCGCACTCAAGCACCGCCCGCACCGGGCCGCCGGCGATCACGCCGGTGCCGGGGCTGGCCGGCTTGAGCAGCACGACACCCGCAGACTCCTCGCCCTGCACCGTGTGCGGGATGGTGCCGCCGATCCGCGGCACGCGGAAGAACGCCTTCTTCGCCGCCTCGACGCCCTTGGCGATCGCGGCCGGGACTTCCTTGGCCTTGCCGTAGCCGACACCCACCATGCCGTTGCCGTCGCCGACCACGACCAGCGCGGTGAAGCTGAACCGGCGCCCGCCCTGCACGACCTTGGCCACCCGGTTGATGGTGACGACGCGCTCCAGGTAGGCGGTGCCCTTCTCCGGCCCGGCCCCGCGCCGGTCGTCGCGGCGCTCCCGCCGTTCGCCGCCGCCTCCGGCGCCGCGCCGCGGTGTTGCTGCCATTAGATCTTCCTCTTCTGTCGTTGGGTGCGGGACCGCGGTGCGCTGCTGATCACGGTGCCCTGCGTCAGTGCCGCCCGCATCACAGTGTCAGCCCGCCCTCGCGGGCGCCGTCGGCCAGGGCCGCGAGCCGACCGTGGTAGGCGTAGCCGCCGCGGTCGAACACCGCTGAGCTCACGCCAGCCTTGGCCGCCCGCTCGGCCAGGAGCGCGCCCACCTGCTTGGCCTTGGCCGTCTTGTCGCCGTCGGCGGCCCGGATAGACGCTTCCAGGGTAGAGGCTGACGCGAGCGTGTTGCCCACCGCGTCGTCGACGAGCTGGGCAAACGTATTCCGCGCCGAGCGGGTGACCACAAGCCGCGGTCGCTGCGCGCTGCCCTCGATCTTCTTGCGGACGCGCAGATGACGCCGCTGGCGCGCGGCGAGGCGCGGCGCCGACCGCCCGGTGATCCGGAGGTGCGCCCTGGTCTTGGTGCCAGACATGACTTACTTACCAGCCTTTCCGACCTTGCGGCGGATCTGCTCACCCTGGTAGCGCACGCCCTTGCCCTTGTAGGGGTCGGGCTTGCGCAGCTTGCGGATGTTGGCGGCGACTTCGCCCACCTGCTGCTTGTCGATTCCCTCCACCACGAACCGGGTTTGCGTCTCAACCCGGAAGGTGATCCCCGCCGGGGCCGACACCGGCACCGGGTGGCTGAACCCGAGCGCGAACTCCAGGTCCTGGCCCTTGGCCTGGACCCGGTAGCCGACGCCGACGATCTCCAGGGTCTTGCGATAGCCCTCCGTGACGCCAGTTACCATGTTGGCGATCAGCGACCGGGACAAGCCGTGCAGCGCGCGGATCTCCCCCTCGTCGCTTGGCCTGGTCACGGTGATGACCCCGTCCTGCTGGCTGACCTCGATTGGCTCCGTCACCGCCAGGCTGAGCTCGCCCTTGGGCCCTCGAACATGGACCTGGCGGCCATCGATGGTGACGTCGACGCCGCTCGGGATGACGATCGGCAGCCGTCCGATACGCGACATGGCTGGCTCCCTACCAGACGTAGGCGAGGACTTCCCCGCCCACGCCCTTCTTTTTTGCCTGCCTGTCGGTCATCAGGCCGGACGACGTCGAGAGGATCGCCACGCCAAGGCCGCCGAGCACGCGCGGCAGGTTGTCCTTGCGCGCGTACACCCGCAGGCCCGGCTTGGATACCCGCTTGAGGCCCGCGATGGAGCGCTCCCTGGTCGGTCCGAACTTGAGCGTGATCACCAGGTTCTTGCCAACCTGGGCGTCCTCCACCTTCCAGCTGGCGATGTAGCCCTCCTGCTGGAGGATCTCCGCGATGTGTGTCTTGATCGTGGAGTGCGGCATGGACACGGTGTCGTGGTACGCCGAATTCGCATTGCGCAGACGGGTCAGCATGTCTGCGACCGGGTCGGTCATGGTCATGGCCTGATGGCCCTCCTCGCCGTGGTTTCCCCGGCGCTTGTCAGCAGCCGGGGACCTGCGGCGTGGTCAGTGGGCGCCGGAGCGCCCAGGTCGGTCGTTACTGCAGGTCGTGCCGCTGCGCGGCATCTGTCGTTACCAGCTGGACTTGGTGATGCCTGGCAGTTCGCCGCGGTGCGCCATCGACCGGAAGCAGATCCGGCACAAGCCGAACCGCTTGTAGACGGCGCGCGGACGGCCGCACCGAGAACACCGGGTGTAGCCGCGAACCGCGAACTTAGGCTTGCGCCCGGCCTTGGCGATGAGGCTCTTCTTCGCCACTACTCAGTTCTCCTTGAACGGGAAGCCGAGGCGCCGCAGCAGGGAGCGGCCCTCGGCATCGGTGGTCGCGGACGTGACGACGGTGACGTCCATGCCGCGCTGCCGGTCGACCTGATCGGGGTTGATCTCGTGGAACATCAGCTGCTCGGTCAGACCGAAGGTGTAGTTGCCCCGGCCGTCGAACTGCCGGTCCGACAGGCCGCGGAAGTCACGGATCCGCGGCAGCGCGATGGACAGCAGCCGGTCGAGGAACTCCCACATCCGGTCGCCGCGCAGCGTCACGTGCGCACCGATCGGCATGCCCTCGCGCAGCTTGAACTGCGCGACCGACTTACGGGCCCTGGCGACGGCCGGCTTCTGGCCCGTGATGACCGACAGGTCCCTGACGGCGCCGTCGATGAGCTTGGCGTCCCTGGCCGCCTCGCCGACTCCCATGTTCACCACGATCTTGGTGATCGTCGGGATCTGCATGACGTTGGGATAGCTGAACTCCGCGCGCATCGCCGCCGCGATCTCGGCGCGATACCGCTCCTTGAGCCGTGGCACCTGGCGGTCAGCGGCCGCCTGCGCGGTGCCGTTCGCTGTCGTGCTTGCTGTGTCTGCCGTCGTAGGCATCAGATGTCCTTACCGCTAGCCCGGGACACCCGGATCTTCTTGTCCGCGTCGGTCCGGTACCCGGCCTTGGCCGGCTTCTTGCTGTCCGGGTCGATCAGCGCGACGTTGCTCACGTGGATCAGGGCTTCCTGGGTCACGATGCCGCCTTCCTTGGCGCCCCGCTGGCCCTGGTAGTTGACCTTCGTGTTCTTCCTGATCAGGTTCACGCCCTGGACGAGCACGCGCTGGCGGTCCGGGCGGACGGCAATGACGGTGCCCTCGCGGCCGCGGTCCTTGCCCGCGATCACGATGACCTTGTCACCCTTCCTGATCTTCATCTTCTTCGGTCCGGCCATCACAGCACCTCCGGAGCGAGCGAGATGATCCGCATGAAGCGCTTCTCCCGCAGCTCGCGGCCCACCGGGCCGAAGATGCGGGTACCGCGCGGGTCGCCGCCGTCCCGGATGAGCACGGCAGCGTTCTCGTCGAAGCGGATGTAGGAGCCGTCGCCGCGGCGCCGCTCCTTGCGGGTGCGCACCACGACGGCCTTGACGACATCGCCCTTCTTCACCGCGGCGCCGGGGAGGGCATCCTTGACGGTGGCGACGATGATGTCGCCAATGCCCGCGTATCGCCTGCCCGAGCCGCCGAGCACCCGGATGCACAAGATCTCCTTGGCTCCGGTGTTGTCAGCGACCTTGAGCCGCGACTCCTGCTGGATCACGTGAACTCCTGCTTCCTCGCCCGCCGCCCCGGCGACGCGGGGCCGGTGGTACTGAGCTACTTGGCCTTCTCCAGGATCTCCGCGACGCGCCAGCGCTTGGTCGCCGACAGCGGGCGGGTCTCCATCAGCAGCACCCGGTCGCCAACGCCGCAGGCGTTCTCGCCATCGTGTGCCAGGTACTTCTTCGTCCGTCGGATGACCTTGCCGTACTTAGGGTGCTTGACTCGGTCCTCGACCTCGACGATGACGGTCTTGTCCATCTTGTCGCTCACCACGTAGCCCTCGCGGACCTTGCGGTAGCCCCGGGTCACGGTTCCGGCGCTCGCCTCACTCATCGACCGCATCCTCACTCTCGACAACCACAATGCCGAGCTCGCGCTCCCGCTTCACGGTGTAGATACGCGCGATCTCCTTGCGAACCGCACGCAGCCGGCCGTGGCTCTCCAGCTGCCCGGTGGCGGCCTGGAAGCGGAGGTTGAACAGCTCGATCTTCGCCTCGGTCAGCTTCAGGTCCAGCTCTTCCTCGGTCGCGGTCCGCAGGTCAGTGGCTGCCAGCCCCTTGGCCATCACGCCTCCCCGACGTCTCGCTTGACGAACTTTGCCCCTTCAGTGGCGGAGCATCGGGAGCTTGGCTTAGACATCAGGCTTCGCCGACCTCTCGCTTGACGAACTTGCATTTCATCGGGAGCTTGTGCATCGCCCGGAGAAGCGCCTCCCTGGCGACCGCCTCGGGCACGCCGGATAGCTCGAACATCACCCGGCCCGGCTTCACGTTGGCAATCCACCACTCGGGCGCGCCCTTGCCCGACCCCATCCGGGTCTCGGCCGGCTTCTTGGTCAGCGGGCGGTCCGGGTAGATCGTGATCCACACCTTGCCGCCACGGCGGATGTGCCGGGTCATGGCGATACGAGCGGCCTCGATCTGCCGGTTGGTGACGTAGGAGTGCTCGACCGCCTGGATGCCGTACTCGCCGAAAGTCACCCTGGTGCCGCCCTTGGCGGTACCTGAGCGGTCCGGCCGGTGCTGCTTGCGGTGCCTGGTCCGGCGCGGAATCAGCATGACTAGCCCTCCTCGCCCGGCGTCGGCCTGGCGTCATGCTGGGCCGGCGTGGCCGGCGTGGCCGTCGTGGCCGGCGTGGCCGTCGTGGCCGGCGTGGCCGGCCAGGCCGTCGAGGATGTTGCGGGCGAACAGGCGGGCGATGTCCTCGAC
>JBOHCP010000067.1:0-12820 GCA_050698875.1 Streptosporangiaceae bacterium
TTCGTACCCGAGGCAGGAGCCCAGTGCGTTAGCAGCGCTCGCTGGGATCTGTGCGGGGGGCCGCCCGCAAGGGCGGTCCCTACCGCGACCGTGGCGTCTCGTGAGAGGCGTGGCGAAGCGCTGACAGGGGCACGTGCAGGCGGAACCTGGACCCTGGTGGTCACGACGCTCGTCGACCTGCAAGACCGCCCTGAAGTCGACCCCCCGCCAGGGAGCCCAGCATGAACGATGTCACCGCACAGCACGCCGGCTCAGCCGTCCGCGCCTCCGACGCCGAACGGGAGCAGACCGTGGCCCTGCTGCAGAGCAACTTTGCCGACGGCAGGCTGACCCAGGCCGAGCTCGAGGAACGAGCCGGCGCCGCCTACGCGGCGCAGACCAGGGCCCAGCTGCGTGATCTCACCGCCGACCTGCCCGCCGCCCAGCAGCAGCCGAAACGGTCTGGCGGGCGGCGGAGCTTTCGCAACTGCATTGAGGATCGCGTGGAACTCGGTGGCGGTATTGGCCGGCAGCGACGCGAGGAATTCGGTGGCCGGGACGGGAGCGGAATCGTCCTCGTCGGAATGGCGCTGGAAGAAGTGGATCCGCCACGGCTCATGCCCGGCTCTGGCTGGGGGCATCAGGAGTTCTCCTGCCCGTGAACTTCGGCCGACCCAGCCGGGTCCATGGCCAGGCTGGCGACGAAGGCCGCGATCCGCTGCGCCTCAGTGCGGCCAAGGTCTCGGGGCAGCGAGAAATATGCCATCACGCCGGTCCGGAGCGGGAACGGGTATTGCACGAGGTCGCCCGATGCGGTGCGGCTTGCGCCGGTCGACGCTATGTCCGCTCCAATGGCGGATCCTGTTCCATCTCGCGCCGTGGGGCGCGCGGCCTTGGCTTTGTCCGATACCTTGACGCGCGGTGTGCCTGGGTGCGCTGCACGGAACGTGGCCGGGTCGTCGAGGTACTTCAAGTAGTGACTGACGGCCGCGCTGAGGCGGTTACCGTATGTGCGCAGAGTGGTCGGGTTGTATCGGCTGGCCCGCAGTCTGGCGAAGCGATCCATGTGAGCAAGTGGCTGGCCGCGGGGGTCATCGAGGATGGGTCCTGGACCGACGGCGATCGCGGGGCATCGCAGGGGGCTTCGGCGCATCGTCCGCGCACCGGCCTCGCCGACACACCATGATCAACCCACATAACGCGCCTTGGGCTGGCCGGCGGCTGGCCGGCGGCCCCGGAGGCGTAGTTGATCGAGATCGTCTCCTCTTCGTGCTGCAGCCAACTGGCCGGCGTCACCGGCGAGGCGCCGACCAGGAACTGTTCGTACGCGTCCCCACGGACGCCGGTGTCATCGCAGCGAATCACGGTCACGCCGGATAGATCGGTCGGCTGGATCAGCGTTTCCAGCGCGGTGTCGAGCAGTAGGTATTTCGCGACGCTGTGCTGCCGGATGTATCCGATCTCGGCGGCGGACAGGCGACCCGCAAGGACGCACGGTCACCCGCAGCACCAACCCGGAGGTTCCTCAGCCACGTCACCAGTACTGAGGACGGTACTGGCGAAAGCCGCTGATCTGCGCAGACTTCGACTGAAGTCCAGTCAAGGCGGTGGGTCCTGGTACAGGCCCAGGCGGTGACCCCAGGGGATCGGTGAAGTTGCACCAGTGCGCCACGCCTGACAGCCCTTCGATCTCATCGGCACAGACGCTCGGCAGGAGTTCGTTGACGGCTCGCCGCCTCGCCGTTAGCTTCGCTAGAACGTGTTGCACTCTCCTGGCGAGCGCCCAGGCCGTCGGGACCGTGCTCCGCCGGGGCGGCCGGTCCTAGACGGGCCCGCACCGGCAGCAGGCCCGAGCTGCGGTGAGGAGGCGGCCAATGACGGCCCCTGCGGCAGACCAGTCGCATAACGAAAAGCGCAAGATGACCGTCAGCGAGCGGAGCATCCCCGCGCTGACGGCCGCGCTGCAGCAGTGGCTGACCGCGCAGCCGCAGTTGCCGGGCGAGCCGACGGTAACGGGAGTGCGCGCGCCCGACGGTAACGGGCTGTCCAGCACGTCCGTGCTCTTCGAGGTGAGCTGGGCCGGAGCGGGTGGCGCGAGTGCCACGTCGTACGTGGCCCGGATGGCGCCGGAGGACGGTGCGCTGCCGGTGTTTCCCCGCTATGACCTGGCCACCCAGTACGAGCTGATCAGCCGCGTAGCCGGAGGCTGCTCGATACCGCTGCCGCAGCTCCGCTGGAACGTCCCGGACGGCGGTCCGCTAGGTACCCCGTTCTTCGTCATGGACCGCGTGGACGGCCGGATACCGCTCGACAACCCGCCGTACGTCTTCGGCGGCTGGCTGCTGGACGCGACGCTCGAGGAGCGCGCGAGGCTCCAGCTCGCCAGCGTCCAGATTCTCGCGACGCTGCACGCCATGCCCGCGAACGCCGCGGCTGTGGCTGCCTTGCGGCCTCCGGCCGGGCTGGACTCGCTGCGTCATCACTTCGACCAGCAGCGCGCTTACTACCGCTGGGCGCTGGCCGACGACGGAGTCCGGGTGCCGATCATTGAGCGGAGCCTGGAATGGCTTGAGCAGCACTGGCCCCGGCACCGCGGGCCGGACGTTCTCTGCTGGGGTGACGCCAGGATCGGCAACGTCATCTATCAGGGCTTCGAGCCTGTCGCGGTGCTCGACTGGGAGATGGCCGCGCTCGCGCCGCGGGAGCTCGACGTCGGGTGGTTCATTTTTCTGCACCGGTTCTTCCAGGACATCGCGGAGTTCTTCGGCGTCGAGGGCCTCCCCGACTTCCTGCGGCGGTCCGACGTCGAGCGCTGTTACGAGGAAATAACCGGCTGGCGGCTGCGCGACATGGATTTCTACCTCACC
Organism: Streptosporangiaceae bacterium; assembly: GCA_050698875.1. Lineage (GTDB taxonomy): Bacteria > Actinomycetota > Actinomycetes > Streptosporangiales > Streptosporangiaceae > JAJYUU01. Next base: position 2,847 of record JBOHCP010000067.1, read on the forward strand.
TATGCCGCGCTGCGGCACGCGATCATCATGGCGAGGATCAGGCGCCGGATGATCCACTTCGGCGAGGACGAGGTACCGCCCGACAGTGACGACTACGTGATGCACCGAGCCAGCCTGGCGCAACTGCTCGCAGGCACCTACCGATGGGACTGACGCGCGTGCCGATTCCGCTGGACGAGTACCCAATCCACCAGTCGCCGCTGCCGATGGACCGCGTGGTGACCAGTGACCGCAACTTCTACGACCGGTGTTACCTCAATGCGCATGACCGCACGGGCGACGTCTTTCTGGTCACCGGGCTCGGCGTCTATCCGAACCTCGGCGTGATCGACGCCTACGCGACCGCGCGGTGCGGTGACCGGCAGTGGGCCGTCCGGTTTTCCGATGCGCTGAGCCAGCGCGGCCTCGAGCAGCGCGTCGGCGGTTACGAGATCGACGTCATCGAACCGCTGCGGCGCCTGCACCTGCGCTGCTCGGCCCCCGACGGCGGCGTCGAGTTCGACCTTCGCTGGACGGCGGCGTTTCCGGCCATGCAGGAAGAGCCGCACCTGCTCCTCGCCGGCGTCCGGCCCATCCTCGACGCCTCCCGGTTCTCGCAGGTAGGCAGCTGGAGCGGGCGGCTGCGGGTTGCCGATCGGGAATTCACCGTGGCCGATGACCGGTGGACCGGCTTCCGGGACCGGTCCTGGGGCATCAGGCCGGTCGGCGAGCCAGAGCCGCCCGGCCGGGCGGCTGCCGAGGGTTTGCAAGGCTTCTGGTGGCTGTACATGCCGCTGCGCTTCGAGTCCTGCGCGGTCATCGTGATCCTCCAGGAGAACCCGGACGGCTACCGGACCCTCAACGACGCCCGTCGCGTTTTCGCGGACGGCCGCGTCGAGCAGCTCGGCTGGCCGCGAGCGGAAATCAGCTACCGGCCGGGCACCCGGCACCCGGAGTCGGCCAGGATCCACCTGACCGACCCGGCAGGCAAGCCACTGACCATGGACGTGCAGACGCTGACCTCGGTCCCGCTGCACCTCGGCGCTGGCTACAGCGGCGACCCCGACTGGTCGCACGGCCGGTGGATGGGGCCGGGATGGAGCGGCTCTGCTGATTACGACCTCACCGACCCGGCCGTGGCCGGGCGGATACCGTTCGGCGTGATCGACCACCTGGCCCGCGCGTCGCTAGACGGCGAGGAGGGCTGGGGGATGCTGGAGCACGCCACCATGGGACGCCACGACCCGACCGGGTTCGCGGACTGGTCATCAGTCAGCAGCTAGCGACCGGGTAGCCCGGCCAGTCCTACGATGCGCGCCATGCCAGATGCGATCTTCGCGAACCCGCGGCTCGCCGGGGTCTATGACGGGCTCGATCCGGACCGCAGCGATCTGGATGTCTACGCCGCGATGGCGGCGGAGTTCGGGGCGCGCAGCGTGCTGGACGTGGGGTGCGGCACCGGCACGTTCGCGTGCTCGCTGGCAGGCCGCGGACTGGAGCTCATCGGAGTCGACCCGGCCGGAGCGTCGCTGGCGGTAGCGCGGGCCAAGCCGGGCGCGGCCGCGGTGCGCTGGCTGCACGGCGACGCGACGAGCCTGCCACCCCTGCAGGTGGACCTGGCCACCATGACGGGCAACGTGGCGCAGGTGTTCACCACCGACGATCAGTGGTCGGCGACGCTGCGCGGGGTGGGCGCGGCACTGCGGCCCGGCGGGCGGCTGGTGTTCGAGGCTCGCGACCCGGCGCGGCAGGCATGGCTGGGCTGGACTCGCGAGCTGACCTTCGTCCGCAAGCAGATCCCTGGCGCCGGTGTGGTTCAGTCGTGGCACGAGCTGACCGGAGTCAGCGGGGAGCTGGTCTCGTTCCGCTCGGTCATCGTCTTCGAGGCCGACGACACGGTGCTGACGTCTACGTCGACGTTGCGGTTCCGGGACCGCGGCGACATCGAGGGATCCCTGGCGGGGCTCGGGTATGAGCTCGATGAGGTACGCGATGCGCCGGACCGGCCGGGCCTCGAGTTCGTCTTCGTCGCCAGCCGTCCGCCGAACGCGTCCGCCGGTTCCCGCTGTCACCACCTGCGCGCGGGTGCCCTGGTCCGGCGATCCGGACCAGGGCACCCGGCCGGGCCCCGGCCGGGTCAGGACACGGTGTAGGCAACGATCTGCGCCTTGCCGCCGCCGCCCGCGCTGCCGCCGACCAGACCCCCGGTCACCGGGCCGCCCGCCGACACGATCACGGTGTTGCCCGCGACCACAAGAGGCGCAGTCGTCGAGGTCGGCAGCTGATGGCGGTAGACGATCGCGCCGGTTGCCCGGTTCAGGGCGATCAGCTCGCCGCCGTAGAGGGTGCTGAAGACCAGGTCGTTGGAGACCGTTGCGGCGCCCAGCGCCATCTCCGGCAGCTTGGTGTCCCACTCCACCGCGCCGGTGGCGAGGTTCAGCGCCTCGATCTGGCCGGTGGGAGTGCTAGGCGCCGCGCCGCCGAGGATCTGGGTGAGCTTGGTGTAGGTGATGGGCTCGTCCACAGTGGACACGTACACGGTGTCGTCGGCCACCGCCGGGTTGCTGAGCACCCCGCCGAGCGCTCCGGGCTCGATCGTGACCGGCGCCTTGAGGTGCAGCTTGTGCTCCAGCGCCAGGACCCCGTCGTTGTCGTGGCCGTTGTGCACGCCGACCGGCGTCTTCCACAGCAGCGCCCCGGTCTGCGCGCTGATGGCATAGACATAGCCCATCTTGCCGGAGGCGATGAGCACGGAGGTTCCGTTGATGGTCGTCGCGATCGGCGAGGTCTGCAGGTCGTGGTCCTGGTAGTCGTTGGGCGCCGCCTGGTAGTACCAGCGCAGCTTGCCGGTAGCCGCGTCGAGGCTTACCTCGCTGTCGGCGTAGAGCAGAGCCGCCGGGTGCGCGATGGCGGCCGCGGGCGACTCATACGGGTTGCCGATGCCGAACGTCACCAATCCGTCGCTGCCGACGAGCGGCGGTTCCCAGGCGCCGCCGGCGCCCACCTGGCGTACCGCGGCGTCGGATCCGAGCATCGTGCTGAACTTCCAGATCACCGTGCCGGTCGCGGCGTCCAGGGCCAGCAGGATCCCGCCGCCCAGTCCGTTGCCGAGCGAGCTGGCCAGGTAGACCCGTCCGGTGACGGCCTGGGGCTGGATAGAGAACGCGCCCTGGCCGCTGGTCAGCAGACTGCGGTCCACCCAGACCGGCTTGCCGGTCGCGGCGCTGAGCGCGAAGGCCGTGTGCGGCGAGTCTCCGTATACGCGTCCGTCCGCGACCGCGACGCCGTCCGGCCCTGGCCCGCCGAGCTCCGTGGTGTTGACCTGGTACTCCCACCGCAGCTTGCCAGTGGCGAGATCGAGCGCGTACACGTTCGCCTGCATGTCCTGGATGTAGGCGACGCCGTTAACCACGACCGGCGACATGGCCAGCGCGCCGACACCGCCGCCCGGCTTGCTACTGATCCGGAACGTCCAGGCCTGCTGCAGCTGTGAGACGTTGGCCGATGAGATCACCGAGGCCGGCGCCTGCCGGGTGTTGGCGATGTCGGCGTTCGGGTATGGCCACGAGCCGGATGGCGACGTGGCCTTGGGGTTGATGGTCGTGGCGGACTGGGTGCGGATCACCGTCGGCTTGCTGGAACTAGCGCAGGCTCCGGCGAGCAAGGCCACCAGGACTGCGAGCAGGCTCATCCCGATGCGGGTGCGCCCAGTGCGACTCGAGGTCGGCATGGCACTCTCCCTTGACTGAAAACTGATATCAGACTGATAGACCGGTGACATCAGGCCAGTCAACCGCCCTGGGAGCGGCGAACATGGTCGGCGCCCACGGGTTCAGACGACGCGCCCGTCCGGAACTTGTCGGGGCTTGGTCCGTGCGCCGGTCAGCCGCTGCTGGCAGGGGTTAGTCAGGCACATTGACATTTGTCACCGCGGACCGGTGAGGCACGGCACTATCCGGCGAGGCCCGCGCGGCGCGACCCTTGGGTCATGACAGCTACTCCCGATGCCGGTGCAGGGATCGTCCTCGCCCGGCTTGCCAAGTCCTACGGTGCACTGCGCGCCGTGCGTGGGGTCGACCTGGTGATTGCGCCCGGCGAGACCGTGGCCCTGCTCGGCCCGAACGGCGCGGGCAAGACCACCACCATCGACATGATGCTGGGCCTCATCAAGCCTGATGAGGGAACGGTGTCGGTTTTCGGTGCAGCACCGTCTGTCGCGGTGCGGTCCGGATGGGTCGGCGGGATGCTGCAGTCCGGTTCGCCACTTGACCACCTGCGAGTCAGGGAGCTCGTCGCGCTGATGGCGTCCTACTACCCGCATCCCCTGCCTGTCGACGACGTGCTGCGGATGACCGGCGCTGCCGAGTTCGCCAGGCAGTGGACCACGAAGCTGTCCGGCGGCCAGGTCCAGCGGGTGCGGTTCGCCGCCGCGCTCGTCGGCAACCCGGACCTGCTGCTGCTCGACGAGCCGACCGCGGCCATCGACGTGGAGGGCAGGCGAGATTTCTGGCAGGCGATGCGGGGGGTGACCGAGCAGGGGAAGACCGTCGTGTTCGCGACTCACTACCTCGAAGAGGCCGACGCCCACGCCGACCGGATCGTGCTGCTCGCGCACGGCCGGATCGTCGCCGACGGCCCGGCGACGCAGATCAAGGCTCAGGCAGGCTCGCGGACGGTCCGCGCGACCCTTCCGGCCGTGGACGTCGGGGCGCTCGCCGCGCTGCCTGGCGTCCGCAGTGCGCAGCGGCATGGCGACGCGGTGACGCTGTCCTGCTCGGACGCGGACGCGGCACTGCCCGCCCTGCTTGGGGCATTCCCCGCCGCGCGCGACATCGAGGTGACCGGCGGGACCCTGGAAGAAGCATTCCTGCAGCTCACGGCTAGCGACACCGGCACCCGCACGGACACGACGGAGGCATCCCGATGAGCGGTGCGACCCACTTGCGTTACGAGATCCTGCGCACGCTGCGCAACCCCCTCCTTTACGGCATCACGCTGGGTCTGCCGCTGGTGCTGTTCTACGGAGTCGCCTCGGGCCAGCGCAACGCCACCCACGATGGCACGAGCTTCCCGCTGTACTTCATGACCGCGATGGCGGTCTACGGTGCGATGTTCGCGGTGACCGCCCCTGGGGCGCGCACCGCCAGGGACCGCACCACCGGCTGGACCAGGCAGATGATGATCACGCCCTTGCGCGCCCGTACCGAGGTGACCGCGAAGGTGCTGACCATGTACGTCATAGCGCTGCTCAGCCTGGTGCTGCTCTTCCTGGCCGGCGCGTCGCTCGGGGTCCGGCTCACCGGGACGCAGTGGCTGGAGCTGGCCGGCCTCCTGCTGGTTGGCGTCGCACCCCTCGCGGTGCTGTCGCTGATCCTCGGTTATCTCCTGCCGGGCGACGCGCTGACCCCGGCGGTAGGCGGCGTCGTGATCCTGCTCGCGCTCTTCGGGGGGGTGTACGGATTCCAGCTCGCCTCGTCAGGTCCGCTGCTCGACGTGATGAAGGGCCTGCCGTCGTACTGGCTGGTGCTGGCTGCGGACGCCACGGTGCACCAGGGGAACTGGCCGGCCCAGGCGTGGATGACGATCGCCCTCTGGGTCGTGGTGCTGGTCCCGGTCGCCGTGCTCGCGTTCCGCCGGTCCGCGAGCAGGGTGTGACGGGTGCTCAGGCAAGTACGCTCGGCTGATATGCAGACGCACGGGCAGTCGGCCAGCCCGGCGGAAGCGCAGTGGCTGGCGAGCCAGCGCCGATGGATCGGAGGCTGGCGACGAGTTCTCCTGGCGGCGATCCCGCTGGTCTATCTGATCTTTGTGGCCGCATCGGTGGCAGAGAACTCGCACGATGCAGGTCAGGTAGCTGGATACGCGCTCCTCGCGGCGTTCGCCGTGTGCTGGCTCGCTGCGCCGCTGCTCTTCTCGCCAGCCAGCCCGCGGGGCGGGTTCTGGCCGTACTACGCGCTGCTTGCGGGGCTCTTCGTGGCCGAACTGCCGTTCGCGCGTGCCGCCGGATTCGTGCTGTGCGTGTTCCTCACGATCCTGACAGTCGGTCGTCTCGGGGTAAGGTCCGCGCCGATTGTCGCCGCGTTCGCCCTCGCCGCCTTGCTGGTGCCGGTCGCGATCTCGTCGTGGCATGTCAGCCTCCGGGCATCCTTCGACGACGTGACACCCGTCGGGATCCCGATCGCCGGCCTGGTGGTCTTCGCCATGCTCGAGGTCATCCGCGGTAACCAGGCGCTGGCCGGGGCGCGAGCCGAGCTCGCGCAGCTGGCGGCGGAGAACGAGCGCATCAGGATCGCCCGTGACCTGCACGACCTGCTCGGCCACTCGCTGACCACGATCACCGTGAAGGCTGGACTGGCACGACGGCTGGGCGCGGGTGACCCGGCCCAGGCGCTCGGGCAGATCGCCGAGGTCGAAGAGTTGTCCCGGCAGGCGCTGGCCGACGTCCGGGCCGCGATATCGAATTACCGCGACGTCACACTCGCGGGCGAGCTGGCCCGCGGCCGTGAGCTGCTGCGGGCGTCGGGTGTCACGGCCGACCTGCCAACGGCGACGGACGTGGTCAGTCCCGCCCATCAGGAGGTGCTGGGCTGGGCCGTCCGGGAGGGACTGACCAACGTGGCCCGGCACGCGCACGCCAGCACGTGCGCGGTCCGCCTGTCGCCGTCCGGCGTCGAGATCACCGATGACGGCGTCGGCTCGGCCGCACCGCCGGGCAACGGTCTGACCGGGCTGCGCGAGCGGGTCGTCGCGGCGGGCGGTTCCGTCGACGCCGGGCCGCTGCAGCCGGCCGGCTGGCGGCTGCGGGTATCGCTCGGTGCCGACGGTGGCACGTGACGGTCCGGCTGCTGCTCGCCGACGATCAGGAGCTGATCCGCAGCGCGCTCGCCGTGCTGCTCGACCTGGAGGACGACTTCGAGGTCGTCGCGGCGGTCGGCCGCGGCGATGAGGTGGTCGCCGCCGCGCGGCAGCACCGGCCAGACGTCGCGCTGCTCGACATCGAGATGCCGGGCATAGATGGCCTGGCGGCCGCCGCGGTGCTCGCCCAGGAGGTGCCGAGCTGCCGGTCGCTCATCCTGACCACGTTCGGCCGCCCCGGCTTCCTGCGCCGGGCGATGGAATCGGGCGCCTTCGGGTTCGTGGTCAAGGACGCGCCCCCGGAACGGCTCGCCGACGCGATCCGGCGAGTCGCGGCTGGCGAGCGAGTCGTCGACCCGGCGCTGGCCGCCGCGACGCTGGCCAGCGGCGGCTCGCCGCTGACCGGCCGGGAACGTGACGTGCTCGTCGCCGCGCGGCCGGGCGCGACGGTGGCGGAGATCGCCGAGAAGCTGTTCTTGTCCGAGGGGACCGTGCGCAACTACCTGTCGTCGGCCATCGCCAAGACCGGGACGCGCAACCGCGCCGAAGCCGTCCGGACTGCGGACGACTACGGCTGGCTCTGAGGAATGGCAGCGGCGCCCGGCTGCGTAGGGTCGGAGCCGGCAACCCCGAAATGAGGAGCCGCATGCGCGTCGCCGGGCCGGTAGGCTTCGACCTCGACCTGACCCTGATCAACTCACGACCGGCGATCATGGCGGCATGGCAGGCGGTGGCCGACGAGCTCGGGGTCAGCATCGACCTGACCGAGGTCGACCAGCGGATGGGAATCAAGCTCGAGGACGAGGTCGCGTACTGGTTCCCGGCGGCTCGCCAGGCTGACGCCGCGGTCAGCTACCGCCGCCATTACGTGCGGCTCGCGCCGACGCTGACCTTTCCGCTGCCTGGCGCCGCCGAGGCTCTCGACGCGGTCCGCGCGGCCGGGGAGCGGGCCGTAGTGGTCACCGCGAAGCACCCGGTGTCGGTGCGGCCGAGTCTCGCGGCGGTCGGCCTGCAGCCGGACGAGGTCGTGGCGCACGTGCACGGCCCGGAGAAGGCGGCGGTGCTTGCCCGCATCGGCGCGGCCGTCTACGTCGGCGACACGCCCGCGGACATGGCGGCCGGCCAGGTCGGCGGCGCGGTGGCGGTCGGCGTCCCGACCGGATCGTTCTGTCCGGCCGAGCTGGTCGCGGCGGGAGCACAGGTGGTTCTCGGCTCGCTCGCGGAGTTCCCGCCGTGGTATGCCGGATTCCGTCACGACCTATCGAGGGAGCGCCGACCGGGTGACCACTGACATCCTGGCGCTGGCCGACCGGCTGTGGTGCGGGGAGGCGCAGACCACCGAGTTCCACCCCGTGGGTCATCTCGGCGGCCTCGCCGAGATCTGCGAGGGCGTGGCGTTCGCGCCCGCATTCGCCAACGTGACCGCCATCGCGACCACGGACGGGCTGGTGCTCATCGACACCGGGAGCGCCTTCGCGGCCAGCGCGATCCACGAGGACCTGCGGCGCTGGACCCGCCAGCGGCTGCACACGGCCGTCTACTCGCACGGCCACATTGACCACGTTTTCGGCGTCCCGGTGTGGGCGGCGGAGGCGGCCGAGCAGGGCTGGCCGGCGCCCGTCGTGGTCGCCCACGAAGCGGTGCCAGCCCGGTTCGACCGGTACCGGCTGACGGCCGGGTACAACGAGATCATCAATCAGCGCCAGTTCGGCATCGCCATGCTGCGCTGGCCGACCCAGTACCGGTATCCCGATCGCACCTACTCCGAGCAGCTGACCCTGGACGTCGGCGGCGTGCATCTCGCGCTGCGGCACGAGCGCGGCGAGACCGACGATCACACCGTGACCTGGCTGCCGGACCACCGGGTGCTGTGCTGCGGCGACCTGTTCATCTGGGCGTCGCCGAACGCAGGGAATCCGCAGAAGGTGCAGCGCTACCCGCTGGAGTGGGCTCAGGCGCTGCGGCGGATGGCCGAGTTGCGGCCCGACTACCTGCTGCCCGGCCACGGCCTGCCGGTCATTGGCGCGGACCGGGTCGCCGCCGCCCTCGGCGACACCGCGGAGCTGCTCGAGTCGCTGGTCGGGCAGACGCTCGCGGTGATGAACGACGGCGGCCGGCTCGACGATGCCATCCACACCGCGAAGGTGCCTGGGCATCTCGCCGGCCGGCCGTACCTGCAGCCGGTGTACGACGAGCCCGAGTTCATTGTCCGCACCGTCTGGCGCCGCTACGGCGGCTGGTGGGACGGCAACCCCGCCACGCTGAAGCCGGCCCCCGAGCGCGTGCTGGCGGCGGAGCTCGCCGCGCTGGCCGGCGGACCGGGCGTGCTGGCCGCCCGCGCGGTCGAGCTGGCCGAGCGCGAGCCCCCAGCCGATCCCGCCGATCGGCCCGCGGGCAAGGTGGGTGTGGCCGCCCTGCCCGGCGGGGAGGAAGGGCTGCGGGTTGCCGGTCACCTGGCCGAGCTTGCCCGGCTGGCCGCGCCCGACGATAACGAGATCGCGCAGGCCAGGCACCGGGTCTACAGCATCCGGGCGGAGCGGGCTACTTCGACGATGTCCGCCGGCATCTACCGGTGGGCGGCGGGCGAGTCCCTCGGCGACCCGCTCGGCCGGCAACAGAAATCCGGAGGGGCAGATGAAGACTGACGGCATAGACCCGGCCATCCCGCCGAGCGGGACGGGCTGCGCCGAGTGCGAGACGAGCGGCGGCTGGTGGCTGCACCTGCGCAGGTGCGCTCAGTGCGGGCACATCGGCTGCTGCGACACCTCGCCGTCCCAGCATGCGACCAGGCACGCGAAGGCGAGTGGCCATCACGTCATCCGCAGCTTCGAGCCTGGCGAGGACTGGTTCTGGGACTACGACGGTGACAAGTTCTACGAACGCGGCCCGGCCCTGGCGCCGCCCGAGCATCACCCGGTGGATCAAGGGGTGCCCGGCCCGGGCGGCCGGGTGCCGGGCGACTGGCAGTCGCACCTGCACTGACCCGAGGACCTGCGCTGAGCAGCTGGCGGCTGCCAGCTAGCCAGTCTCCCGCCAGCGCAACGGCGGCCCCGCAGCGATGAGCCGCTGCGGGGCCGTCCTCGTGTGGCGCCGCCGCTGGCGTGTCGCGCCGCGCGGGGCCGGGCGGCCGCGGTACGATC
>JBOHCP010000068.1:0-12817 GCA_050698875.1 Streptosporangiaceae bacterium
GCCGTGGCCGGGCAGCTGCGCGCGGCGCAGTACCGCCGGCTGGCGCGCTGCTACACCGACGTGGCCAGCGTCAAGGAGCTGCCGCTGGCGCAGGCTCGCGAGCTCGGCTGCGACATGGCCAGCTACGTGCCCGGCCACCCGCTGTCCGGGCGGGAGCGATCCGGGCCCGCAGCGGCCAGGGCCGACCTGTTCACCGGACGGCCGTGGGTGATCTGCCCGCAGTCGGCCAACGCCGCCGCAGACGTCGAGCTGGTGACGCGGCTCGCCGCGGCGTGCGGCGCGCAGCCGGTCTGTGTCCCCGCGGCCGACCACGACCAGTGGGTAGCGCTGGTATCACATGCCCCGCACGCGGTTGCCGCGGCGATGGCCGCCCGGCTGGAGCACGCCCCCGCCAGCGCGCTCGCCCTGGCCGGCCAGGGCCTGCGGGACGTCACCAGGGTCGCCGCCTCCGGCGCGGGCATGTGGGTGCAGATCCTGGCGGCCAACGCCGGGCCCGCCAGCGCGGTGCTGCGGGACGTGGCCGCGGACCTTTGCCTGGCCGCCGACGCCCTCTGCAGCCTCGCGGCCGGTGACGACCAGGCCGCCAGGCAGGTCGCGGACCTGCTGGCGCGGGGCAGCGCCGGGGTAGCCAGGATTCCCGGCAAGCACGGCGCTTCCACCACCGGCTTCTCGCCCGTGCAGGTCGTCATTAGAGACCAGCCAGGCGAGCTCGGGCGGCTGTTCCAGGTGGCCGGTGCCGCAGGCGTCAACATCGAGGACATCGGCATCGAGCACTCGCCTGGTCTGCCGGTCGGCGTGGCCGAGTTGTGGGTGCGCCCAGAGGCAGTGCCCGCGCTGGCCGGGGCGCTGGCCGCGGGCGGCTGGCCGGTATCCGTGCGCGCCGCCGGTAGCATCAGCTCATGATCGAATCAGCCGCCAGCACGGTTTCGGCCGGCCGGGGAGAAGTGCCCCGGCCGGGTGCGGTGATTGCCATCGACGGCCCGGCCGGCTCGGGCAAGTCGACCGCTGCACGGCGCGTCGCGATCGCGCTCGGACTCCGATACCTCGACACCGGCGCCATGTACCGGGCACTCACCTGGTGGCTGCAGGAACAGCGGGTCGACCTCGCCGACACCGCGGCCGTGCTGGGCAGGATCGCGGAGCCGCGGATCGAGGTGGGCACCGATCCGCGGCAGTCGCGGATAGCGGTTGACGGCCTGGAGGTGGCCGGCCCGATCCGGACCCGGCGGGTGTCGAACTCCGTCAGCACCGTCGCCGCCATCCCGCAGGTGCGCGCGCAGCTCATCGCCAGGCAGCGGGATATCATCGCGGCCGCCGCGGCCAGCGGTGCCGGAATCGTCGCGGAGGGCCGAGATATCGGTACCGTCGTCGCGCCCGACGCGGCGGTCAAGGTGTACCTGACGGCCCGCGACGATGTGCGCGCCCGGCGCCGCAGCACGGAACTAGGTGACGATCCCGCGGCGACAGTGGCGGACATCCAGCGAGAGCAGGCGCGGCGAGATAAGCGCGACGCCGGGCAGCTGGTCGCGGCGGCCGATGCTATCGAGATCGACACCAGTGCCTTGTCGCTCGACGAGGTGGTCGGCCAGGTGGTGGCGATGGCCAGGTCACGGCGGGTGGTATCGCGTGGCTGAGCCAGCGCAGCCGGGCGAGCTCGCAGCGGCCGCACCGGTGCTCGCGGTCGTCGGGCGGCCGAACGTCGGAAAGTCGACGCTCGTGAACCGGATACTGGGCAGCCGGCAGGCCGTTGTCGAGGGCACCCCCGGTGTCACCAGGGACCGGGTCAGCTACGACGCCACGTGGCGCGGACGCGCGTTCACGATTGTCGACACCGGCGGCTGGGAGCCGGCCGTGGAAGGCACGCCGTCGCTGGCGGCCAGGGTCGCTGCCCAGGCCAGGGTGGCGGTTGACGCGGCCGATGCGGTGCTGTTCGTCGTCGACGCCGTGGTCGGCGTGACCGACGCGGACTCCGCCGTGGCCGCGGTGCTGCGCCGGTCGGGGAAGCCGGTGGTGCTCGCTGCCAACAAGGTCGACGACGCGCCGGGGGAGCTGGCGATCCACGCCCTGTGGTCCCTTGGCCTCGGGGAGCCGGTCCCGGTCAGTGCGCTGCACGGCCGCGGCAGCGGCGACCTGCTTGATGCGGTGCTGAGCGCGCTGCCCGCGGCGCCGGCCGAGCCGGACGACACCGAAGCGGGACCGCGCCGGATCGCGCTTGTCGGCCGGCCGAACGTGGGCAAGTCGAGCCTGCTCAACAAGCTGGTCGGCACCGAGCGCGTGCTCGTTGACCCGGTGGCCGGGACCACCAGGGATCCCGTGGATGAGGTAGTGGACCTCGGCGGCAAGATCTGGCGGTTCGTGGACACCGCGGGCATCAGGCGCCGGGTCCACCAGTCGCAGGGCGCCGATTTCTTCGCTGCGCTGCGTACCGAGCGCACCCTGGAGCGAGCCGAGGTGGCCGTCGTGATCGTGGACGCCAGCGAGCCACTCGCCGAGCAGGACCTGCGGATCATCTCGATGGTGGTAGAGGCAGGCCGGGCGCTTGTCGTCGCCTACAACAAGTGGGACCTCGTCGGCGACTACCGCCGGGAGTCGCTGGACCGCGAGATCGACCGCCAGCTCCACAACGCACGGTGGGCGCCGCGGGTCAACATCTCCGCCAAGACCGGCTGGCACACCGACCGGCTCGTGCCGGCGCTCGAGCTCGCCCTGCAGAGCTGGGAGACGCGCATCTCCACGGGCCGGCTCAATGCGTGGCTCACGGCGCTCGTGGCGGCTACGCCGCCTCCGGTCCGCGGCGGCCGGCAGCCGAAGATCATGTTCGCGACGCAGGCGGGTACGCGGCCACCCCACTTCGTGCTGTTCACCAGCGGCTTCCTGCAGGCAGGCTACCGTCGCTTCATTGAGCGCAAGCTTCGGGAGGAGTTTGGCTTCGCGGGGACTCCGGTGCATGTCTCCATGCGGCTGCGGGACAGGCACAACGGCCGCGGGGACACCCACCGGGGTCCGCCCGGCCGCCGCACGCGCTGATCGGCTGGCACCTGGCTGCCGTCAGGTCTGTCCGGCGGCGAGCCAGGCCGGCGCGAGCCGGGACCAGGCGGCGGTGGCTGCCATCCTGGTCGCTCCCTCCCGCGCCGATGGATCCGCCGCTGGCAGGCGTCGGCCGAGCGCCGCTGCCGCGAGATTCCGCTGAACGGCGCGTGGCTCGGTCGCGTTAATGATGATGTGCCCCTGCACGCCACCGGAGTGGGTAGCACACATCAGCGAGACGAAATCTCGTCGGAATCGTCCTCACCTCGTGTATTGTGATCAATTGGATACACACAGCTATTAGCCATTCTGAGGGCATTGTGCGGGTATAGTCCGCGCGCAAGCAAGCAGGGGCAGGTGACAGTGGCAATGGGGCCGACGGTTCGCCGTCGCCGCCTCGGCAGTGAGTTACGGCGGCTGCGGGAGTCACACTCGATCAAGCTCGAAGAGGTGGCGGACCGGCTTGGCCTGGCTCCGTCGACGCTGTCGCGAATCGAGACCGGCAAGTCGCCAACCCGGACGGCCTACCTGAATGCGCTGCTGGAACTCTACGGCGTCTACGATCCCGGTCAGCGCCAGGTGATGCTGGAGATGGCCAGGGATGGCCACCGGCGGGGTTGGTGGGCCGTCTGGGACGGGGTACTGCCCACGGGATTCGGCATCTGGGTCGGGCTCGAAGCCGAGGCTGCCTCGCTGCGCGTGTACGAGGCCCAGGTCGTGCACGGGCTGCTGCAGACCGAGGGCTACGCGCACTCTGTCATGTCGACGGTGCGCAGGCGGCAGACCGCCGAGGAGATCGAGCGCCTGGTCAGGCTGCGGATGCAGCGGCAGGACGTGCTGCATCGCCCGCAGCCCCTGGACCTGTGGCTCATCCTCGACGAGGCGGTGCTACGGCGCATGGCCGGTCCCTCGCGGGTCATGCGCGAGCAGCTTGACTACCTCTGCGAGGCGTGTCAGTGGCCGAACGTGACGCTGCAGGTGCTCGGCTTCGGCAGCGGCATGCATCCGGCGCTTGGCGGCTCCTTCGCGATTATCGAATTTCCCGACCGCCTGGATCCCGATGTGGTTTATACAGAGGGTGTCACTGGACAGGCTTATATCGAAGAGCGCGATCGCGAGGTGGGGGCTCAGTCCGAAGCGTTCGACCTGCTCCGGGCCAGCGCTCTTCCGCCGGCCGAGTCCGCGCTCCTGATCCGATCCGTTTCCGCTGGAGCCAGCTGAAGGGAACATTCTGCATGCCGGATTACGACATTTCTCACGCATCGTGGATCACCAGCCGCGCCTGCAGCAACTCGGCGTGTGTCCAGGTCGCGCATCTGCCCGGCGGCCTGGTCGCAGTCCGGGACTCCAAGGACACCGGCAAGGCGGCGCACATCTTCGACGGCGAGGAGTGGGCTGCGTTTGTCACCGGAGTCAAGGCCGGCGAGTTCGACCTGCCGCGGCGCTAGCAGCCCGGAACAGGCTGTCTCCGGCTCCCTAGCACCGCCGGGACAGCCTGCTCGTCGCGACGGATGAGCCGCTAGGCGCCTGGCGCACCGGCTTCCTCGCCACTGCGTATCTCTGCGAGCATCGAGCGCAGGAACTCGGGGGTCTGATCGGGCCGGGTGCTGGTCCTCGCGATGAGGTCCATGGCCTGGACGTACCTGTCGACGTCTGCCCGCTTGTCGAGATACAGCGCGCTGGTCAGCTGCTCGACGTAGGCCACGTCAGGCAGGTCGTCGGCGGCGAAGCTCAGGATGCTGAAGCTGCCCGGTGCGGCATACCACGCGCCAGTCTCGATGGGAGCTATCTGGATCGTGACGCCCGGCTGCCCGGCGACCGCCAGCAGATGCTCGAGTTGCCGGCACACGACGTCTGTCGTGCCGACGGGGCGGCGCAGCGCGATCTCGTCGACGACTGCGGACAGCCGCAGGCCGCCGGAGGCGAACAGCCGCTGCCGTTCCTTGCGGAGCAGTACCAGCCTGTCGGTGTCCTCGCGCGGGTACCCGCCGAGTTCGAGCACCGCATGCGAGTACTGCTCGGTCTGCAGCAGCCCAGGCACGAACTGCGTGTCGTAGCTGCGGATGAGCTCGGCCGATTCCTCGAGCCCCAGATAGGCGTGGAACCAGGTCGGCAGCACGTCCTGGTAGTGATGCCACCAGCCCTGCTGGTTGGCCTGGCCAGCGAGCACCAGGAGCGGCTCTCGCTCCGCTGCGCCGGTGACCCCGTACAGGTCAAGCAGGTCGGCGACATCGACGTCACGGACCGCATTGCGGCCGAGCTCGATCCGGCTGATCTTTGATTCCGAGCCGTGGATGGCCATGGCGGCCGCCGCCGCCGAGATGCCGCGCGACTCCCGGAGCCGGCGTAACCGAGTGCCGAGCAGGATGCGGAGGACCGTGGGCGCGCTCGCCGTGCGATGGCCATCGGCTAGCGTAGGGCCGGGCATCGGCAGCCCCCTTCCCCTGCAGAGCACGGTCAACTACTGCGGTTATCGGCGGGTGGGCGGGGATAGCGCCAGCTCGCCCGCGAGCCGGTACCCCGGTGCCGCGGGGCGCCGGGCTGACCTGCGGCATCAGGCCGGGCGGCGCTGCGCAGATGCTATCGCAGACGCTGACGCGGACCAGCGCATTCGCGCGTGGTGCGGCGGCGTGTGCCGGGCGCGACCTTCGGACCAGCGCCCGCCCCGATACGATCTCCACCGGAAGTCCGCACGTGGTTCACGCATTTCGCGGGAAAGCAGGGCGCATGCGCTACCGGCCACTGGGTAACTCGGGACTGACTGTCTCCGTTGTCGGACTCGGTTGCAATAACTTCGGCCGCCGGCTCGACGTCGACCAGACCCGGGCAGTCGTCGACGCGGCGATCGATGCCGGCGTCACGCTGCTCGACACGGCGGAGGCGTACGGTGGCTCGGGCCGGTCGGAGGAACACCTCGGCGCTGCCCTGACCGGCCGTCGCGACCAGGTTGTCCTCGCGACCAAGTTCGGTGCTCAGGGTGCCGACATGGGCTACGGGCCGGCCGCGGGCGCCAAGGGCGGGCGCGCGTACATCAGGCGCGCGGTCGAGCACTCGCTGCGCCGCTTGCGCACGGACTACATCGACCTGTACCAGATCCACGCTCCCGACCCGGTCACGCCGATCGAGGAGACGATTTCCGCGCTCACCGAGCTGGTGCGGGCCGGCCTGGTCCGATACATCGGTCACTCGAACTTCTCCGCCGTGCAGGTCGCGGCTGCCGCGGCGGCGGCCCGTGAGCTCGGCGCGGTCCCGTTCATCTCGGCGCAGAACCACTGGTCATTGCTCGAGCGCGGCTCCGAGCACGACGTCGTCCCGGCCGCCCGGCAGTTCGGCCTTGGCGTGCTGCCGTTCTTCCCGCTCGCCAACGGCCTGCTCACCGGCAAGGTGCGGCGTGGCGTCCCGCCCGCGGCGGGCACCAGGCTAGCCGCCAGGCAGGACTACATCACCGAGTCCAGGCTCGACAAGGTCGAGGCCCTGGCGGACTGGTCGCAGCAGCACGGCGTGACCATGCTGGAGGTCGCGATCGGCGGGCTGGCCGCGCTGCCCGGCTGCACGTCGGTGATCGCCGGCGCGACGTCCGCCGAGCAGGTACGCGCCAACGCCGCGGCGGCCGACTGGGTGCCGGCGCCCGGCGAGCTGGCCGAGATCGACAAGATAACCGCCGCGGCGGGCTGACCGGCAGCGGCCAGCGGAGAGGCAGACCCGATGAAAGCAGCGCTGTACCGGGCGTACGGCACGGCAGCAGACTCGCTCCGGGTCGAGGACGTCGACCGGCCGGAGCCGGGACCCGGTGACGTCCGGGTCCGGATGCAGCTCTCCGGGGTGAACCCGACCGACTGGAAGTCGCGCGGCGGTGCGACGCCGCGGCCGATCGCCGACTTCCAGGTACCGCATCACGATGGCACCGGGATGATTGACGCGGTCGGTCCCGGCGTCTCCGCCGCGCGCGTCGGTCAGCGCGTCTGGACCTGGATGGCGGCGGCGGGGAATCGCTGGGGAACGGCCGCGCAGTGGTCGGTGCTACCCGCGCGGCAGGCCGTGCCGCTGCCTGACAGCGCGTCTGCCGAGCTCGGGGCGAGCCTCGGCGTGCCGGCCATGACCGCGCACCGGGCGCTGTTCGCCGACGGCCCGGTCGACGGCAAGAGCGTGCTGGTGGCCGGCGGGGCGGGTGCGGTCGGCCACTACGCCATCGAGCTAGCCAAGTTCTTCGGCGCCAGGGTCGCGGCCACCGTCAGCGGGCCGGCGAAGGCCGAGCTAGCCAGGCAGGCGGGCGCCGACCTGGTCGTGAACTACCGGGACGCCGGTGCTGCCGACCAGGTGCGCGAGTTCGCCCCCCAGCTGGACCGGATCGTCGAGCTGGCCCTCGGCGCGAACCTGGACCTCGACCTTGCCGTCTCCGGGCCGGGCACATACATCGTCGACTACGCCGCGGAGGCGACCGACCCGGTCCTCCCGGTGCGCCGGTGCATGACGGCTAACGTCGCGATCCGCTTCGTCCTGCTGTACGGCATCCCGGCCGAGGCGGCCGACCAGGCCGTCGCCGCCATCAGCCGGGCGGTTGCTGCGGGCGCGCTGACGGAGCTGCCCGTCACGCGATTCCCGCTCGAGCAGGTGGCCGCCGCGCACGACGCGGTCGAGGCGGGCACGGTCGGCAAGGTGCTCGTCGAGGTTCCCTGACACCGGGCCGTGCGCCGGAGCGTGTCCGACTTGACGCCGTTGGGATAACCGTTATCCTCTAGCTAACCGTTAGTGGAGGAGGAACGACCGTGCAGCAGGAAGTTGTACTCGCGCTGCTTGCCAAGGAGCCCTCACACGGCTATCAACTGCGCGCGCGGTTGCGACAGGCGCTTGGGCCGCTTGGCGAGGCCATGAATGACGGCCAGGTCTATGTCACGCTGACCCGGCTCGAGAAGGCGGGGCAGGTCACTAGCGAGCGAGCGGCCGGGATGCCAGACCGGCCGGACCGGAAGACCTACGCGCTGACCGCCCAGGGGCAGCAGCGCGTGGCCGAGTGGCTGGCCGAGGTCAGCTGGCCGCGCCCGGACCTGGCCGAGTTTCACCTGAAGCTCCTTGCCGCGGCGGCGGCCGGGCTGGCTGATCCCATCGCGATCATCGACGCGCAGCGCCGCGAGCTGCTGCGCAGGCTCCGCGACGCGCAGCGCGCCGCGATGGCAGAGCCTGACGGGTCGGAGGCAGGACTGCTGCTGGAGGGCGTCGTGCTGCGCCTGCAGGCCGACCTGCACTGGCTTGAGGCGTGCGAACGCAGTTGGACCGGCAGAAGGGCCAGGTCATGAACCCCACAACCGAGACCACTGTGATGGTGCGCGCCCGCGGGCTGCGCAAGCAGTACGGCAAGGACGCCGGCCTGGTTCGCGCGGTGGACGGCGTTGACCTCGATGTTGCCCCTGGTGAGACGCTCGCCGTGATGGGACCGAGCGGGTGCGGCAAGTCGACGCTCCTGCACCTGCTTGGCGGGCTGGACCGACCGTCCGCTGGCGAGCTGTGGCTGGCTGGCCGGCGCATCGACCGGATGAGCGAGCGCCGCATGGCGGCGTTGCGCCGCGACGCGGTCGGCTTTGTGTTCCAGGCGTTCCACCTGATGGATGAGCTGACCGCGGCGGAGAACGTCGAGCTGCCCCTGCTGCTCGCGGGGCGATCGCCGCGCGCGGCGCGCCGCCGGACCACCGAACTGCTGGAGCAGATAGGCCTCAGTGACCGGGCCCAGCACCTGCCGTCGCAGCTGTCCGGCGGTCAGCGGCAGCGCGTCGCAATCGCGCGCGCGCTCGCCAACCAGCCGCAGGTCGTGCTCGCCGACGAGCCGACCGGCAATCTCGACAGCGAGGCCGCGCTCGACGTGCTCCGGCTGTTCGAGAGCCTTCATGAGGCCGGGCAAACGCTGGTGATCGTGACTCACGACTCACGGATCGCCGCGACCGCCGACCGGCTGATCTCCATGCGGGACGGTGCGTTCATCGACGAGACGAGGCTGACCGGCGGCACCAGCGGCCGGCTCGGTGCACTGCTGAACCTGGACGGCTGACATGGGCAAGACGATGCTGATCGGCCGGCTCGTCGGCCGGGACCTGCGATACCGGCCGAGCCAAGCCGTCTTGCTGCTGCTGGCGATCTGCGCCGCGACGACGGTGCTGTCGCTGGCGCTCGCCCTGTACGGCGTCACCCGGCAGCCGTATCAGCAGACCAGGGCGGAGACCCTGGGCCCGGACGTGGTCGCTGCGTACAGCGGGCAGACCGTGACGGCGGGACCGGGGCAGCATGGATCCGGTCCGCATGGCCCGCCGCCGAGCGCTCTAGCCCAAGCCAAGGCACTGACCAAGGCGGCCGGGGTAAGCAGCTACGCCGGGCCGTACCCGGTGGCCTCGGTCATTCTGCGGCTGGGCAAGGTGGCGGCTCCGGTCGAGGTGGAGGGGCGCGACGAGGCGCCTGCGTCGCTCGACCGGCCGAAGCTGACGGCCGGCAGCTGGGTACGACCGGACGGCATCGTGCTGGAGCGCACGTTCGCTGAGTCAGTCGGCGCAGCCGTCGGTGACCGGGTCAGACTGGACGGCCGGCCGTACACGGTGGCCGGCATCGCGGTCACCGCCGCCAGCGCTCCGTACCCGAACATGTGCTTCCCGCCCGGCGGCGACTGCCTATTCGACCTGCCGATGAACTGCAACGGTAAGGTCTGCTCCGCAGGCGGGACCAGCGGGATCCCCGCGGATGCCAGCACCGGGCTGGCGTGGGTCACCGAGCCGGACGCGCGCGCGCTGGCGTCCAAGGCCGCACCACTGCAGTACCTGCTGGACCTGAAGCTCACGAATCCGGTCGCGGCGCAGGGCTTTGTCGCCGCTCATAACGCGAACATAGGGCCGGGTCCTGGGGGCCTGGTTTCCTGGCAGAGCATCGCCTACAACGACGGCCTCCTCGTGCAGGACGAGCAGCAAGTCCTGACCCCCGGCGCCTGGCTCGCCGGTCTGCTCGCCATCGCTTGTGTGGCCGTGCTCGCGGGTGGCCGGATGGCGGACCAAAACCGCCGGGTCGGGCTGCTCAAGGCGGTCGGCGGGACGCCCAGCCTGGTCGCGGTCGTGCTGGTCGCCGAGAATCTGGTTATCGCGCTGGTTGCCGCCGGCCTCGGTCTGCTCGCGGGCTGGCTGGCTGCCCCGCTCATCACCAGCCCTGGCGCTGCGCTGGTCGGGAGTCCCGGCGCGCCGTCGCTGACCCCGGTCAACACGGCCGAGGTGGTCGGCGTCGCCCTGCTGGTAGCGCTGGCTGCCACGCTGGCGCCGGCCGTCAAAAGCGCCCACACCAGTACGGTCAGCGCCCTCGCCAACGCCGCCCGGCCGCCGCGCCGACGTCGCCGGCTGATCGCGTTGTCCCGGCATCTGCCGGTGCCGCTGCTGCTTGGCGTGCGGCTCGTCGCCCGCCGCCCGCGCCGGGCCGTGCTCGGCGCGGCGAGCGTAGCCGTGACCATGACCGGGGTCGTGGCCGTGCTGACCTTCCACGCCACGGCCGACCAGCGTCTCGGTACGTCGTCGGGCCTGACCAACCCGGTCGTCACGAGGGACGAGCAGATGCTGGTGGTGCTGACCGTCGCCCTGGTCGGGCTCGCGGTGCTGAACGCGATCATCACCGCGTGGGCGACGGTGCTGGATACCGTCGGTGCCTCGGCGCTGGCCCGCGCGCTCGGTGCTACCAAGCCGCAGCTCATCGGTGCGATCGCGGTGGCTCAGCTGCTCCCCGCCTTGCCCGGCGCGATCCTCGGCGTGCCGCTGGGTCTCGGGCTCTTCGTGGCTGCGAGTGGTGCGGGCACGACCGGCACGGTCATCCCGTCCGGTGGCTGGCTGATCCCGGCCGTGATCGCCACCCTCGTCGTGGTGACCGGCCTGACCGCCATCCCGGCGTGGGCCGGGACCCGGCGCCCGGTGACCGACGTGCTGGCGCAGGAAGCCTGATTGCTTCCCGCTCGTGACCTACACCGAGATCCTGCAGGCCGAGGGCGTCACGGACTGAGCCGGTGCACATCGCGGGGAAACAGCGTCACCTGCCGCACGTTCGCCGCCCCGGTCAGCTGCGCGGTCCACCGCTCCAGCCCGATCGCGAACCCGCCGTGCGGCGGCATGCCGTGCTTGAACACCTGCAGGTAGCCCTGGAACGGCGCGGGGTCCAGGCCCCGCGCGGCGAGCGCGGCCAGGTAGTCCTCGTACCGGTGCAGCCGCTGTCCTCCGGTCACGATCTCCGTGCCGCGAAAGAGCAAATCAAATCCGTAGGAGTAACGGGGCCGTCCGGGGTCGGGGTAGGTGTAGAACGGCTTGGCTGTGAGTGGATATCCGGTCACGAACAGCAGGTCGCTGCCGTGCTCGCGCGCGGCCCAGTCGCCGAGCCAGCGCTCGTGCCCGGGTGCCAGGTCGTCCTCGGCCGTTACGTCCTCGCCGGTCGCGGCGGAGATCAGCGCCATCGCGTCGGTGAAGTGCAGGTGCGGGATCTCGGCCGGCACCTCCGGCAGCGTGGCGGCGAGGGTCCGCATGGCGTCGTCAGCCCGTTCCCGCACCATGCCGACCATGCCCGCGACGGCGTCCCGGCAGAACGGCATCACGTCGAAGTGGTCGGCGATGAAGCCAAGCTCGGCGTCCAGGCTCGTGTACTGCGCGAGGTGGCGGCCGGTGTCGTGCGGCTCGGCGCGGAACACGGGCCCGACCTCGAAGACCCGCTCGAACACGCCGACCATCGCCTGCTTGTAGAACTGGGGTGACTGGGCGAGGTAGCCGGGCCGGCCGAAGTAGTCGAGCCGGAAGACGTTCGCGCCGCCCTCGGTGGCCGACTCGACGATCTTCGGGGTGAAGATCTCGGTAAAGCCCTGGCGCGCGAGCGTGGCCCGGAAGCCGGCCGCGCTGGCCGCGGCGACCTCGAAGCCGGCCCGCAGCAGCGGGTGGCGCAGCGTCGTCGGCGCGCCATCGAGGATCGTCGGCAGCGTCGCCGTGACCGCTGGCCGGTACAGGTCGAACGGCGGCGCGCAGGCCGGCCCGGACAGCTGCGTCAGCTCTGGGTCGGTGAGCTCGGCCCCGCCCGGTGCCTGGTCGGTCGCCACGACCAGGCCCTCGACCTGGACGACGGTTTCCTCAGCCGGGGCAGCAGCACTGCCGGCGGGCAGCACGACCTGCGCCAGCCCGGCCCGGTCCCTGATAACGAGAAACGTCACCGACTTCAGCTCGCGGCGGCGGTGCAGCCAGCCGGCGATCGTGATCCGCTCGCCGACGTGGGCGGGCACGTCGGCGGACAGGACTCGGGGCACCACGACAACCTCCCTGCGGGCGGGTGATCCCTTGGTAGTGCGGGCGATAAGGGAAACTCGCGGTGCCACCGCACTTTCGCCGCTCCGCGCACGGCGGGCGGCCTCGTCGAGCCCGGTGACGGGGGCTGGCCGGCGGGGCTTGAGGCGGGCCGCTGGCCGCGGCCCCCGTTCCTCCCCGCGCTCGGGAGGGTCTTCGCTGCCGGGTGCGAGGCCGCCTTCTCAGCTGCCAGCGGCTCTCTGCCGTTCCTGGGGAACGGCCGCTCGCGGGACCGGCGCTACTCGTCTCCGTCAGCGCGTTGCCGCCCAGCATAGGCGACGTGCCGCTGGCCTGGTCCACTGAGTTTCGCCGGGCGGCTACGCTCGGAGCCGTGTACCTGCCGCGACATTTCACCGTTACCGACCTCGCGCGGGTCGCGGAGTTCGTCGACGCCGCGCAGTCGGCGACGCTGGTCACCTTCGACGGCACGAGGCCGGTCGCGACGCTGCTGCCGGTGATCTGGG
>JBOHCP010000069.1:0-12749 GCA_050698875.1 Streptosporangiaceae bacterium
GTGCGGCGGGCACGCCCCGCGTGCCCGCCGGGCCCGCAGGCCGTAGGCTCTGGTTGTCCGGCTTGGCACTGACCGGGACCAGGGAGGTCGCGTGGAGCCTCAGGGGCAGCTCGACATGCAGCAGCTTCTCCAAGCGGCCGCAGCGATGCAGAGCCAGCTGATGTCGGCGCAGCAGGAGCTCGCGGACACCGAGGTCGAAGGGACGGCGGGCGGCGGGCTCGTCACCGTCACCGTCAACGGCCAGGGAGAGCTTGTCGACCTGTCGATCGCACCGGCCGCCATCGATTCCGGCGATCCGGAGGAAACCGCGCAGACTCTGGCCGACCTGGTGCTGGCGGCCTACCGGGGCGCCTGCCAGGAGGTCGACGACCTGCAACAGGAGACGATGGCGCCGTTCGCCGCAGGTCTCGGCCCGGGCGGTCTGCCCGGTTTGCCCGATCTCAGCAGCCTGTCGGGTCAGACCGGTAACGTGGTCATCACGGGACCCGGTGACCAGCCCGACGAGGGCGAGCGCGGCCACGCCAGCCCGGAGCAGCGCCCCGCCGGCGACGCGGGCGAGGACGGCCAGGACCGCGAGAGCTGAGGCAGCCCCGTGTATGAGGGAGTTGTCCAGGACCTGATTGATGAGCTCGGCCAGCTGCCGGGCATCGGGCCGAAGGGCGCTCAGCGCATCGCCTTCTTCCTGCTGTCCGCAGATCACGAGGCGGTGCGCCGGCTCGCTGCGGTGCTGGTCGAAGTCACCGAGCGGGTCAGGTTCTGCCGGGTCTGCTGCAACGTGGCCGAGGACGACGAGTGCCGGATCTGCAAGGACACGCGGCGCGACCCGTCGACTATCTGCGTGGTCGAGGAGCCCAAGGATGTCGCCGCGATCGAGAAGATCCGTGAGTTCCGCGGCCGCTACCACGTGCTCGGGGGCGCTATCAGCCCCATGGACGGAGTCGGCCCGGATGACCTGCGGATCAGGGAGCTGATGGCCAGGCTCGCGGACGGGGCGGTGACCGAGATAATCCTGGCGACCGATCCGAACCTGGAGGGCGAGGCAACGGCCACCTATCTGGCGCGGCTGATCAAGCCGCTGGAGATCCGGGTCACCAGGCCGGCCAGCGGTCTGCCGGTAGGCGGCGAGCTGGAGTACGCCGACGAGGTGACGCTTGGCCGCGCATTCGAGGGACGGAGGCTGCTGGATGTCTGAGTCACCGAAGGAGCCTGACGCGAAAGCGGCGCGCGGCGAGGGCTCCGACGAGTGGCGGCCGCTGGCCGACCGCGTAGCCCAGCACGCCAGGGACTTCCTCGACGGGCTCGCGGCCGTCGCGCGCGGCGAGAGCGCGGACGAGACGGTGCCGCTCCTCCTGCTCGAGACGGCGCAGATGATGCTGGCCGGGGCTCAGCTCGGCGCGAGCAAGGACGTTATCCTGCCCGGCAACTGGGAGCCAGACGTCGGGGCCGACCCCGATGTCGACCTGGACGCGCTCCGCACGGGACTCGCCACGCGGCTGGCGGGCTTCGACGACTACGCCGAGATTTTCGACCCGTACGGCGACACCCAGGCCACCCCGTTCCGGCTCTCAGACGATCTGGCCGCGGTGGCGGCGGATCTGGTGCACGGTCTGAAGCACCACGAGGCGGGCCGGATCTCCGAGGCACTCTGGTGGTGGCAGTACGCCTACGTCAACCACTGGGGAACGCACGGCGGGGCGGCCATGCGGGCGCTGCACTCGATCGTCGCGCACGCGAGGCTGGACGTCGCCGAGGAGCCGGCAGCGCGCTAGCAGGCCGCCCAGCGCCGATAGACTCAAGGCTCGGCCAGCCAGCGCCGCGGTGAGCCGGCGCGCAGCAGTGCTGGCGCCGAGCAAGCCCGGTAGCGGAGGAGCAGGCACAACCGTGGCTCTAGTAGTGCAGAAATACGGGGGGTCGTCGGTCGCCGACGCGGTCGGCATCAAGCGGGTAGCCCAGCGAATCGTCGCCACCAGAAAGGCCGGCAACCGCGTGGTGGTCGTGGTGTCGGCAATGGGCGACACGACCGACGAGCTGCGTGACCTGGCGAACCAGGTGAGCCCTGCACCGCCCGGCCGCGAGCTTGACATGCTGCTGACAGCTGGCGAGCGGATCTCGATGGCTCTGCTCGCGATGGCCATCGCCAACCTGGGCCTGGAGGGCCGGTCCTTCACCGGCTCGCAGGCGGGTGTCATCACCGACTCGGCGCACGGCAAGGCGCGGATCATCGACATCACGCCCGGCCGGATCGCCGCCGCGCTCGAGGACGGAGCCATTCCCATCGTGGCGGGCTTCCAGGGCGTTTCGCAGACCACCAAGGACATCACCACGCTCGGCCGTGGCGCGTCGGACACGACGGCGGTGGCGCTCGCGGCCGCGCTCGGCGCGGACTACTGCGAGATCTTCACCGACGTGGACGGCATCTTCACCGCCGACCCCAGGATCGTGCCGAGCGCGCAGCGGATACCACGGATCTCCTACGAGGAGATGCTCGAGATGGCCGCCTGCGGCGCGAAGGTCCTCATGCTGCGGTGCGTCGAGTACGCACGTCGCTACAAGATTCCGATCCACGTGCGCTCGTCGTTCAGTAACAACGAGGGCACCTGGGTCAGCGGCGCCGACTCAGCGAAGGACGACGAGGCGAGGAAGGGCGAGGCGATGGAGCAGGCGATCATCTCCGGCGTGGCGCAGGACCGCGGCGAGTCGAAGATCACGATCGTCGGCGTGCCGGACAAGGTGGGCGAGGCGGCCCGGATATTCCGCGCCATCGCCGAGACCGGCATCAACATCGACATGATCGTGCAGAACATCTCTGCTGCTGCGACTGGCCGGACCGACATCTCATTCACGCTGCCGAGGGACGACGGCCACGCCGCGATGACCCGGCTTGGTCAGCTTCAGGACGAGGTCGGCTTCGACTCGCTGCTGTACGACGACCGCATCGGCAAGGTGTCGGTCATCGGCGCGGGCATGCGGTCGCATCCGGGCGTCAGCGCTACGTTCTTCGGCGCGCTTGCCGAGGCGGGCGTCAACATCGAGATGATCTCAACGTCAGAGATCCGGATCTCGGTCGTCGTGGACGAGAACGACGTCGAGCAGGCGGTCGCCGCCGCGCACGAGGCATTCGACCTCGGCGACGGCCGTGAGCAGGCGGTTGTCTACGGCGGGACCGGCCGGTGAGCGCGGCCAGCCCAGCGGGGCATGCGGGCCGGGCTGGCCGCCCTGTGCTGGCGATCGTCGGCGCGACCGGCGCGGTCGGCACGGTCATGCGGAGTGTCGTGTCCGAGCGGGCAGACATCTGGGGCGACATCCGGCTGATCGCCTCGGCCCGGTCGGCTGGCCGCAGGCTTGAGGTACGGGGCGAGGACGTCGTGGTCCAGGCCCTGACGCCGGGGGTCTTCGACGGCGTCGACCTGGCGATGTTCGATGTGCCTGACGAGGTCTCGCGGGACTGGGCGCCGGTGGCGGCCGCGCGCGGCGTGGTGGTGATCGACAAGTCCGGCGCGTTCCGGATGGACCCGGACGTGCCGCTGGTGGTACCCGAGGTCAACCCGGAGGCAGCGAGGACGCGGCCGAGGGGCATCGTCTCGGTGCCGAACTGCACCACGCTGTCGATGATCGCCGCGCTGGCTGCGCTGCACCGCGCGTTCACCCTGCGCGAGCTGGTGGCCGCGTCCTATCAGGCGGCTTCCGGTGCTGGTCAGGCCGGGTCGGACGCGCTCTACGATCAGCTCACCAAGGTCGCCGGGAACCGAACGCTTGGGCAGCGGCCTGGCGACATCAGGGCGGCGCTTGGCGATGGCGGACCGTTCGGCGCGCCGCTGGCCATGAACGTGGTGCCGTGGGCCGGGTCGCTGCGCGACGAGGGCTGGTCGTCGGAGGAACTGAAGCTGCGCAACGAGACCCGCAAGATCCTCGGCGCGCCAGATCTGAGGATCACGTCGACGTGCGTCCGCGTGCCGGTCGTGGTTGGCCACTCGCTGGCCCTGCACGTGGTCTTCGAGCAGCCGGTTACCCGTGAGCAGGCTCAGGACGTGCTCCGCAGGTCTCCGGGGGTGGTGCTGGTCGACGATCCGGCACGCGGCGAGTACCCGATGCCGGCCGACGTAGCCGGCACCGATCCCACGCTCGTCGGTCGCGTTCGGCAGAGCCTAGACGACCAGTGTGCGCTCGATCTGTTCGTCTCCGGCGACAACCTGCGCAAGGGCGCGGCGCTCAACGCGGCCCAGATCGCGGAACTGCTGGCTCCCGAGCTAGCCCGCTGAGCCTGGTCCGTTAGGCAAAGACTTCACCCGATCTGCCGTCGTCATCAGCTCGCCTGCATTCACCGTAACGGGCACCGTGTTGCCCGGCGGCGCCAGCGGACAGGCCCAGGCCGGGTCGTATGCGCAGGACGGGTTGTAAGCGAAGTTCAGGTCTACGACCAGGAACCCGTCGTCCCCGCCCAGGTCTGCTCCCTTGACGGTGTCGAGCACGTATCGTCCGCCTGGGTAGGTAGCACCGTCGTGCCTGGTGTCGCGGATCGGCACGAAGATGCCGCCGCCGTAGCTGGCGAGCCACCAGACGTCCAGGTCGCCGACGCCGGGCAGGTGCACCACGCCCGCGCGCTCGAACGGCACGATGCCGTCGGTCCCGGTGCTGACCTCGATCCTGAGGGGCTCCTCGCCGTCCACCTTGACGTGAAAGCGCAGCGCGGGATCGTACGGCGCGACGGGCACGCCGGTGAAGGCGGCCCGGTCGGCGGCCGGCACCGGTGACTCCGGGTGGGTGGCCAGCAGCGTGTCGCGGGCGGCCTGCCACGCCTGGTGCGCAGCCCGAGGGTCAGGCGTCGCCCTGACCTCGGCGTAGATAGCCGCGACCCGGCGCCGCCAGTCCAGCAAGGACGTCGGGGTCATTCGCGCGCTCCCAGCTTCCGGCAGCGATCCGCGTCAGCGTGCTGGCGCACGGATCGCTGCTGACTCTAGCCAGCACCCGGCGCGGCGCGGGCGCCGGGCCGCGCAGGTGGACGGCGGCGGCTGCAGTCCTGCAGGCTTAGCGGCTATGGACCGAACGTTCACGATCGCATCGGCGCGCGACCTGATGCCGGAACTGCTGGCGAGGGCGGACGAGCTGATCGAGGTCCGGGCCAGCCTCGTCGAGGTGCAGGCGGCCCTGAGCGCGGGCAGCAGTTCGCCGCTCGGCGGCCTGCCCGAAGCTAAGGGTTTCCAGGCGCACCTCAGCGAGCTCGTCGGCTGGTTCAGCGCTGCGGGCCTCGAGGTGAAAGGCATCGCCCCGCTGCTGCTGGACTTTCCGTCGGAGCTGGCCGGTGAGCCGGTGCTGCTGTGCTGGCTGGAAGGCGAGCGCGAGCTGGGGTGGTATCACCCGCTCGCGTACGGATTCGCCGGCCGGCGTCGCATCCAGGCTGCGGGAGCCAGCTAGCCACGCGAACTGGGAACGTGGTGTCCCGTGCCCGGCCGTTCGCGCCGCCCAGCCGGTAGACCGTAATCGCGCTGACGCCTCTGCGAGCCCCGATGCGTGGGGCACGGGCGCAGGCCGGGCGCTCATGACCGCGGCTGTCGGTGCCGCGCTCGGCGGCAGCGACGGGCCTACTCGGCGGGGCCGCCAGGTGGCGTGGCGCTGCCGACGATCTGGCCGGTGTAGATATGCCGCATCACCCGTCGGCGCTCGGCTGACGCCAGCCGGTCGATGAATAGCTCGCCGCGCAGATGGTCGGTCTCGTGCTGCAGGCACCGGGCGAGCTCGCCGGTGCATGCGACGGTCACCTCTTCCTGGTCGAGATTCGTGCCGGTCGCGACGGCGCGCGCGGATCGCGTCCGAAGGGCGGTGATGCCGGGTATCGACAGGCAGCCTTCGGGCCCTTCGTCGCTGCTGCTGCCCAGTTCGATGATCTGAGGGTTGATCAGGTAACCGAGGTGGCCGTCAACGTTGTAGGAGAACACCGCCAGGGACGAGCCGATCTGGTTGGCTGCCAGGCCCGCGCGGCCTGGTTCCTGCACGGTGTCAACGAGGTCCGCGACAAGGCTCACCAGCGCGTCGTCAAACCGCGTGACCGGATCGCACGCGGTGCGCAGTACCGGGTCCCCGAGGTAGCGGATCGGCCGGATGCTCATGCCGTACCGCCTGGGCTGAGCAAGCGCGCCAGGTTCACCTAGGCATCAAAGCACGGCAGCCTGACTGTGCCCAGCCGGCTGCCACTATTTCTCGATCATATGTTTGAATAATGTTGTGGAACAGCACGGCGCGACGCCGCTTTGGCCTGGCCTTCCACGCGAGTGCCGGAGCCACCATTCGTGGCATCCGGGCAGCGTGACCATCACCTGGGAACCCTGCGACTGCCCGGCAGCCCGGACGGCGCGTGGCGGCCACTTCAAGGTGGCGTGCAACGCTGCTGGCTGCTCAGAGGTCTGGTGGGCGCCGCGGCATCAGCCGCCTGGGCACGACTGGCCCAGGGTTCTCGGCCACCATCAGCCCGGCCACTAGCGCGGCGGGGCTACCTGGCCCTGGTGCGCAGGCCGAACACGCGCTCGGCGTTGTGCTGGAACAAGTCGGCCTTCTCGGCCGTGGTGAGGGGCAGGTTCTCATGCGCGGTCACCTCGGCCGGGGCGTACTCGTAGGGGTAGTCCATGGCGTACAGCACCCGATCCGCTCCGAGGACGTCCCGGCAGAACATGATCGCCGGAGCCCACGCCATGCCGCTCGTGGTCACCCAGACGTTGTCGCGCAGGTACTCGCTCGGCTTGCGCCTGATCGGCTTCATCGACTCGTAGCGCTGGGCGCGCACCGTCGCCGCGTGCATGTAGTCGAGCCGGTACAGCCAGAACGGCAGCGCCTCGCCGAGGTGACCGACGACCAGCCTGAGCGCGGGGAACCGGTCGAAGACGCCCGCTGTGATGATCCGCAGCACGTGCATGCCGGTGTCGACCGCGAAGCCATAGATGGCGCCGTCCAGGCCCGCTTCAAGCAGCGGGCCGATCATGGTGCGCGGCGGCGTGCTCGGGTGCAGGTAGATAGGCGTGTCGAGCGCCTCGGCGGCTTCGAAGATCGGCCAGAACTTGCGATCATCGAGGTACTCGCCGCCCGTGTGGGCGTTGACGATGACGCCGTTGAAGCCGAGCTTGTCGCGACCGCGCTCGATCTCCCTGGCGGCTGCGTCCGGGTCCTGCGGAGCGATCGCGGTGAGCCCGCTAAGCCGGTCCGGATGGCGGCGGCACGCCTCGGCCAGGCGGTCGTTGGCGAGCGTGGCCATCGCGACGCCGTCGGCGCGGCTGAGCACCTGTGTCCCCGGCGCGGTCAGGGAGACGACCTGGTGGTCGATTCCCGCCGCGTCCATGTCGGCGAGCCGCTCCTCGCCCAGGTCCTGCAGCCTGTCGAAGACGAACTTGCTGCGTTCCGTCGTTCCGGCGGTATAGAAACCCACGAGGCTGATGAAGCCGGGGTCGTCATAGCTGCCGTTCTCGATCATCGCGCGCCAGGTCGTGATCAGCTCCGGCGGGGCGAAGGCTTCCTCGGTCGCGATCCGCAGGTACTGCCGCCCGGCCGCGGCGAGCGATTCAACAGCGAGCGTGTCAGTGGCCATCAGCGGCCTCCCGTCTGACGTGGCGGTAGACGTACCGTAGGCCACCCGCCGGGCACCGGCATGGCACATTCCGCCCCGCGGAACTCTGATCTGGCGTGTCCCCGAGCTCCCGGCGCGCTATACCTCGGTTAGGCCCCAAGGAGCGCGATATGGCGAACGGCGCACCCGAACATCCGCAACTGCTGCACACGGTGCTGGATACCACTGACGTCCGGTCCCTGGCCGAGTTTTACCGGCAGCTGCTCGGGCTGGTCTATCGTCCCGGCGACGAGCCACCAGCCGGCGACCTGCCGGACGATGCCGACTGGCTGGTGCTCACGGACGCCGCCGAGGTCCGCAAGCTGGCTTTCCAGCAAGTCGACGAACTGCCGCGCACCACCTGGCCGCGGCCGGGCGTGCCGCAGCAGCTCCACCTGGACATGACCGTTCCGGACCGCGCCGCGCTGGACCGGCAGCGGGACCGGGCGGTCGCGCTGGGCGCTGAGCTGCGGCTGGACCGCAGCCAGGATCGCGGCGAACCGCTGTACGCGCTCGCAGACCCGGCCGGGCACCTGTTTTGCATCTTTGTCAGGTAGTGACGGCGACGAGAGGGTCGATGCATGAACATCACGGCGGAGGACCGGTTTGCGATCCAGGACCTCTACGCGGCGTACTGCCGCACGGTCGATCTGGGCGACGCCGAGGGCTGGGCGGACACCTTCACCGCGGACGGCAAGCGGATCTACGACGACAATCCTGGCGCGCCCGGCCGCGCCGGGCGGACGTTCACCGGCCGAGCCGAGCTCGTCAGGCTCCAGTCGGCCCCGCGGGCGCTGCGGGTACGGCACTGGCACGGGTCCCCTTCGCTGACCGACAAGGGCGATTACCTCGAGAGCGTCATCTACGGCATGATCGTCGACATCTCGCAGGACCCGCCGGTGCTCATGGCGCACTTCACCTACACCGACGAGCTGGTGAAGCTTCCCGACGGGAGCTGGCGAATGCGCTCCCGCGCCTCCGCGCGGGACCTGCTCCGTGGCTGACCTCCGCAGCGCCGTCGCGCCCTTCGACGCTGGCAACTGGCCCGGTGCTGAAAGCCGACGTTGCCCGGCGCGGCCGTCGCGCTCGCCGAGCCAAGTACCGAGGTACGCCACTTCAGGCTGCGGAACCTGCGCGACTCCGACGAGGCATAACCGCCAGGCCAACATTGACCGCAACGGCCTGGCGCTGCTGCTGGCCCTCTGCCTCCATGCCCTCCACGGCGTCCAGGGCAAGCCGGGCCCGGCGCTTCCCCGCACCGGCTAGCGGCCTGCTAAGCGCGCCAGATGCGGCTCACGGATACGTTGAGCACCGTAGCCTTGCTGAGGCGACATGAGGGGGCAGCCGTGATCGGATTGGGCATCGTCGCTATCGCGGCCGGGTTCATTCTGGCGTGGGTGGCTGTGGCCGGCTGGCGGGGACGGCTCTCGTACGGCGGTGGCGCCGGGGTGCGGACGCGTTCGGCGATGCGAAGCGACGAGGCGTTCGCAGCAGTCAACAAGGCAGCCGCCCCGCTGGCAGTCGCTGGCGGCACCGTCATGGCACTCGGGGGCGTGCTGGCAATGGCCGTGCCGAGGCACCTGTTCGGCCTTCCGCTGTTCGCCGGTGTCGTAACCGGGATCGCCCTATGCGTGGCAGGCGCGGCCGTGGGAGCCGGGGCACGCAAGTAGGGACTTGGAGGACCTGACCGCAGCTCCGACTACGTTCCGGGTTGCTGCACGGCGCGGTCAGCGGCCGCCGGGTCTACGGAGTCCAGGGGAACGGCCTCGCCTTGCTGCTGGCCCTCTGCCTCCACGCGCTCCATGACGACCACGCGCACCCGGACCCGGCACCGCTGCACCGCTCCGGCTAGCCGGACTAGCCGCATCGCACCGGGAGCTAACAGATGCCCGCCGCCATGGCTGCCGCGATGGCCTGGTCCACCGTGTTGCCGGCATACACCTGCATGTCGGATCGCTTGTAGTACCACTGGCCGCTGACTTACACGAAGGCGACCTGGTCGCTGCCGATCGCCGATGCTGCTCCGGCGTAGCCGACGGTGACCACTGCGATGCTGCCGGCGAGGACCGGATTCGTGTCCATGATCAGGTGGATGTGCAGGTGCGGCGGGATCATCTGGTCCAGCATCGCCAGGAATGCGGTGAACGTCGCCGAGTCGTTGCGGGCGATCCGCTCGGCGATGACCTGGCCGCTGGTCACGTTCGTGGCGGCCAGGATGGAGATGGTGCCGTGCCGGACGTACTCGAACTCCCGGCGGGCGTCCTGGCCCGGCCGGGCACGGCGCTCGGGGTGCTTGCGGGACTTCGCCTGGATGCCGGTCTGGTCATCGATGCTGATCAGCGCGGTGCCCGGCGGCGGGTTCAGGTAAAGCCGGCAGACCTGCCCGGCGCGGATCCAGAACGACGGGTCGTCGGCGCGGTTGAGCCAGCCCCGCACCTTGTGCGGGCGGAGCCTGGCCTCGGCCAGCACCCGGGCCACGGTGGCCGGCGAGATGACCAGGCCCCGCTCCCGCAGATGGCCGGCGATCATCGCCTGCGACCACTGCGACTCCCCGTCTGGCGGCAGCGACGTGGCGGTCGCGATGACCGCCAGCCTCGCGCTGGGGCCGTGCACTTCGGGCCGCCCGGGCCGGGGGCCTGCCGGACAGGCCGGGTATGCCGCGGGCGGCGAACCGGTGCCGCCAGGTCCGCGCGACCGCGATGCTGCGGCCCATCTCGCGCGCGATCGGCGCGTTCGTCTTGTGCTCTGCCGCCGCGAGCACGATCCCGGCGCGCAGCACCAGCCGCTGCGGGCTGGTCCCGGCCCGCATGATCTGCTCCAGCTTGCGCCGCCGTTTCATGGTCGGCCTGACGGCCACCGCACGGGCACTCCCGCTCATACCGAGGTCCCTTCCGTGTCACGATGATCACGGAAGAATGCGCTCCTGACCGGGCGCAGCAGCGGACATCCGCGCCGCCGGCGTGTCGCGCCGCCCGGCCCCGCATCCCATCGCCGCAGGCAGGCGACACTGGAACGCATGCCGGTACCGCCGAAACGCCTCAAGGACCTGATCGAGGGAACCGTCGACCACCACGCCTCCCTCACCCATCCTGACCTGCAGGAAGCAGCCAAGTCGCGCCACGATCTGCCCTCCCATCCAGTAGGCAAGGTTGGCGCGGGCGCGCTCAGGTACACTCCGCGAGCCGGGCCGCTGCCGTGACTCGGCAACGCTGCGGTTGCCCGGCGCAATTAGACCGGCATCGCAACTCTGCTCAGCTGCGTGATCGTTACCGTGTCGTCAGTGCCGGGAGCTGGGTGGACGGAGGTCGTCGCCCTAGTCGCAGCGTTCGTGGTCTCTGCGGTGTCGGCTCCATGCGGTGTCTCCGGTGCGGTGCTGCTGCTGCCGTTTCAGGTGAGCGTGCTGGGAACTCCGAGTCCGGCGGTGACGCCGACCAATCTGTTGTACAACGTGCTGGCCACGCCCGGGGCGCTGTACCGGTACTGGCGGCAGGGTCAGACGGGTGGCACTCTGGCCTGTGTTCTGATCGCCGGAACGCTGCCGGGCGTGGTGACAGGTTCGCTGATCCGGATCACGCTGCTGCCGGCAGCACAGCTATTCGATCTGGTAGTTGCAGCCGTGTTGCTGCCGGTTGGCTGCTGGCTCATACTGACGCGACCTCAGAGCGGCACCGGGCCCGGTCGTTCCATGCGCCTCACCTGGCCGATCCTGGTGCTGATCGCCGCAGCAGTTGGATGCGCGGGCGGTATCTACGGCATCGGAGGGGGGTCGATACTCGCGCCAATCCTGATTGGTGCCGGGCGGCCACCAGTTCAGGTTGCGCCGGCAGCGCTGGCCTCGACTCTCGTCACGTCGGTAGCGGGGGTCGCGACGTTCACGATCCTCTCCGCGCAAACGCACGGCTCAGTGGCGCCGAACTGGCCGACGGGAATCGCGCTTGGCGTGGGCGGTCTGCTTGGCTCATATGTCGGCGCCCGGCTCCAGAGCAGGCTGCCTGAACTGCTGATCCGCCGGCTCCTGGGCGTGCTGGAGATCGCCATCGCGATTCGCTTCTTGCTGGCAGGGCTGCTATGACCGCCGGCTGATGGACCATGATTGCTTGCTCGATTATCAGGCGAGCGCCTCGATGGTGCCTGTCCTGCTGGTGTCATAACCTCCCAGCGAGTCGACCGCGGTCTGGACTACCGGGTCACGGAGTGCGGCAATCAGCGGCTCAGCGGCGGGAAGCATGGCGCCGCTGAGGATCAGGTCGAAGTCCTCCCATGCGGCGGGGATGAAATCGAGATCCATGGCGATGGCTGCCGCCCGCACACCTAGTCCGGTGTCGGCCTGGCCGGTTGCGACTGCCATCGCGACTTCCAGGTGCGAACCAGCCTCGGGCCCGCTGGCCTGCTCGGGCGTGATGCCAGACTGGGCAAGGAGCCGGTCGAGGAGTACGCGAGTGCCGGTGCCGAACCGGCGCTGCGCGATTCGCAGCCGCTGCACGTCTGCCGGCCCGCGGAACCGGTCTGGATTGCCGGCGGGCGTTAGAAAGCCCTGTTCGCGGCGCCATAGGTGGATTACGACCGGCTGCCGCTCGCGGAGGACGGTCCTTGCGAACGGCTTGTTGGCGACGCCGGAGCGATGCGGCAGGTGAATGGCCGCGGCGTCGGCCGTCCCGCGCCAGAGCCGGGTCAGGCCCTGGAAGCTGCCGCGCTCGCCGATCGTGATCACCGACCCGGCAGCGGCGCGGAGCGCAATGTCTAGCGCGGGGTCGTCGCTGCCGGCCAGCCGCAGCGCGACATTACCGCCGAGTAGCTGCCTGGCGGCGACCGGACCGCCGGCCGCCACGGTGGCCCTGGCACGGTCACGGACATCGATCACGCCGGCATCGGCCAGTTCACGATAGGCACGGCTGACGGTGGCGGTCGTGGTGTCGTAGGCGCGGGCAGCGTCGCGGATGCTCGGCAGCTGAGCCCCAGGAGCGAGCCGACCGGACTCGACCTGGCCGGCGATCTGTTTCCTGACGTGGCGGTACAGCGCCATGGCACCGGACTCTAGCGGCTGGTCAATAGTTTTCTTATCGCCACGCGGATGTTGCTCTTCCTGCCTTTTGCCCGTACCGGTAGGCTCGCCCGATCTGTGCTAGTACAGAAGGATGCAGATGATGCTTCGCGGTTTGAG
>JBOHCP010000070.1:0-12704 GCA_050698875.1 Streptosporangiaceae bacterium
GCTCACCGCAGGCCCCGCCCGACGTTGGTGCCGTCGGCCCCCGGGACCGTGGCGCCGAGACCGGTCCGGGCTATCTTCGACCCGTATGGCGAGGGGGCGAGCAGCGGCTGGATGCCGGTCGCGTTAGGCACCACGCCGGCGACCGGCACGCCGGACATCTGCTCGCGCACCTGCTCCCGGTAGCCGACCGAGTTGTAGGCGCAGAACGGGATGAGCCGCCCGTCCGGCGTGATCTCCTCGATGCAGCATTTCATCAGCGTCTTGACGTTGAGCGTGTACGGGTCCTGGAAGTCCTGGATCACCAGCATGAACGCCCGTCCGGCCGCGTCGCGCAGCGCCTCGGGCAGGTCGATGCCGCAGGTCGCGCACTCCAGCTGCGCCGCGGTCGCGGGCGAGCCGGGGAACGCCGAGGCTGACCACAGCTTCTCCAGCGCGGCGCGCACGCCGTCGTCGGGCAGCACCCGGTTGGTGACGTAGTCCAGGTAGTCCTCCAGCTGCACCAGCCGCGGCACCGGCACGACGGTGGCGCCGTCGGTGAGCAGGTAGGTGATCGAGCGGCAGGTCGGGAAGCAGCACGGCACCGGGAAGAAGTCGCCGGGCCGCAGCCACTGCGGCGCCTGCGCGCAGAGCGCGTCGATCACGTCGGAGTTGGTGAGCCGGGTCAGCGGGTCGAACTGCACATGCCGGCCGGCGTGGGTGACCGGCTGGAACACCACCCCGCGCACCGCGGGGTGCGCGACTCCGAAGCGCAGGATCTGACCCAGCTCGCCGTCGTTGACGCCGCGCTCGACCGCCGCGGCCAGCATCACCGGGACGCCCGCCCGGGCGCAGTTATCCAGCGCCCGCTGCTTGCGGCCGCGCAGGTCGCGGCCGCGGATCTCTCGGTGCGCCCGTTCGCTGAGCCCGTCGAACTGCAGGTACACCGTCACCTGGCGTTCCGCCAGCGCCGCCACGAACGCGCGGTCCGACGCCAGGCGGATGCCGTTGGTGTTGAGCACCATCGTGCGGATCGGCCTGGCCCGGGCCGCGTCGATGAAGTCGAGGATCCGCGGGTGGATGGTCGGCTCGCCGCCGGAAAACATGATGACCTCCGGCTCGCCCTCGGCGGCGACATAGACGTCGAGCATCCGCTCGCACTGCTGCAGGGTGATCGCATACCCGTCGGGGTGGTGCCCGGAATCGGCGAAACAGATCGGGCAGTCCAGGTTGCAGTTCGTGTTCACCTCGATGATCCGCAGGCAGGCGTGCTGCTTGTGCTCCGGGCACAGCCCGCAGTCGGCCGGGCAGCCGTCCCTGACCTCGGTCTGGAACTGCAGCGGGAACGTGCCCGGCTTGTTGAACCGGGCCGAGTCCAGGTAGCGCTGCGCGTCGCCGTAGACCAGCGCCTCGAACTGGCCGTGCTCACCGCAGCGCTTGCGCAGGTACACCTTGCCCTGCCGGATGTTGACCTGGGCGTCGACCACTACCTTGCAGACCGGGCAGATGCTCTTGGTGTACTCCAGGAACACCTCATCGCGGTCCGCCTTCGCACGCGCAGAGGCGGCGGCGGCGCCCGCGGCGAGCCTGGCGGCCGCCGGTACGGTGTCGGTCATCGGTGTCCTCCCGCAGATGAGTCGCTGGTTGACGCGGAGCCGGGCCTGCCGGCGATGAGCGCCGCGCCGGCGCACCCCGTGCGACGGGCCGGCCATGAAAACCGCCTGTACGCGTCCGCACCCGTCCTATCACCGAAAGACATCCGGGAACGTTCCGGCCCTGGCACGAAACCCCGGCCGCAAGGCTGCGGACTTCCCGGTACCCATGGCGCATCCGCCCGCCGGCCTGCTCGAGCCGAACCCCGGATAGGCACGAGCGCCACGTATGACCCAGCTCACGCTACGTCCCGCGGGCCCGCTGGCGCAGGCAGAGGGGAAGCGACGCGTCTCGCCGTCCGCGCCGAGGCCGCCTACCCCGGGGCCCGCTGAAATGACCAGATAGCGTACCGGATGAAGCTGTCACCGAGTGCTGCCTCACCGGAGCCCGCCAGACGCCGGGTGCCGGTGACGGCGGTTCACCAGCGCGGGCCACAATCGCTTCGTCGCCGCAGGCGATACGATCTGCGCCTCCTCGCTCGCGGGCCCCTCGGCCGGCTTCCAGTGCGAGGTGGATGCAGCTGACACACGGCCGGGCTGTCTGGAATGCCACCTCCCGGCGGCTGCGCCGCGGCATCGCCGGAGTCAGACATCGCTGTCACCTGGTGCGGCTACCTGCAGGCCAGACGCACGGGGGGCCTCCAGGACAGGGGTGAGCCTTACCGGCTAAACAGATTATCGGGTCCGGCCGCAAGTGAACACCGACCTCGGCGGGCAGCACCCACTGGTCGCACCTGTCAGCGCCGCTCCAATATTGACCCCTGGCGCCGCATGGGTTCTACGGCAACACGGGGGTCAGTGTCATCACCGGATCGGTCGCCACTTGATCTGCCGCCGGATCGCCCGCGTCGCCGGAGCAGCGCTCCGCGCCGGGCAATACACCGCCATCGGGTCCGCGCGCATGCCCGCGCAGCTCGCCGTCGCGGTCATCGGCCTTCACATCACCGGCGCGCTGCGCTGACCAGGCCAGCGCGAATCCCGCCGGTCTTTCCGGGGAGGTTCCAGGCAGGCTCCGCCTGATACCGCCGAGGCTTTTGGCTGACGCTAGCGTGTTCGCGCAGGTGAGCGCATCATCCGTGCGTAGGCCACGTTGCGGAGGTTGCCATGGCGTCGCGGTTCACTCGTTATGTGCCGGTCACGGTGAACGACGTGCTGGACGGGCACGTGAAGCTGGATCTGGCCTGCCTGGATCGCGTCTACCTGCACGGCTACCTGGCCAGGCTTCAGGTCGGCGGCCAGCTGGTGGAGTTCCTGAAGCACCGCGGGTACTCGATCCCGTCCGCGGCATGCCTGCAGCAGATCGGCGACGCGTTCCGCCGGCGGGTCGCCTCCTTCGCCGAGGCCAATCACATCCCGATGGTGAAGCTGAAGGCCGCCGACCGCAACATCGAGGTCATGCGCCCTTACCTGGACGCCGCGGCCCGGACCGGGCGGTCGCAGGTTGCGGCGATCGGGGTGGCGCAGGAGATGCAGCGCGTATTCATCGCCCGAAAGCGCGACACCGACCCATTCCGGTGCCCGCAGTTCTCCTTCGACATGAAGAACCGCCCGGTCGCCGTCTACTACTTCTACCTGTGGGATGCCGGGTTCGGGCCGGCGTTCATCAAGGTCTGCACCTACTGCCCGTGGCCGGTGAAGATCTGGGTCAACGGCCACGAGTGGGCCAAGCAGCAAGCGTCCTCACCCCGCCAGCGTGCCATGCCCGCTGTGGCTCGCCGCCGCTGGCGGGCCCGCAGATCGCGTCATGCTCGCGCTTCGGACATCACGCGGGCCAGGCGCCGTGATGCGGCCTGGTTGCGCACCAGGATCCTGCGGCATCTGATCCTTGAGCCGCTGGAGAAGAGCGGGTGAGGTAGCTGCCGGCGGTGGGCGAACACCGGTTGTGGTGGCGACGCCGAACACGCCGCCAACGTTCTGGAAGGTGGAGCCGATGCCGCTGGCCAGGCCGATCTGGTGGCCGGGACGGCGCGCAGCGACGCGGAGACGGTAGTGGGGACGGCCAGCGCGACGCCCGTGCCGGCGAGCAGCGGGCCGGGCAGGCCGGGGTAGGTGCTGGCATTGGTGATGGTCAGGCCCAGCAGGGCGAAGCCGGCTGCCGTGCAGGCGAATCCTGCGGCCATGACGACGCGCTCGCCGTGCCGGCCGGCGAGCCGGCCGGCGCTGGGCGCGATGAGCATCAGCGGGCCGGTGAACGGCAGCACGCCCAGGCCGGTGCTCAGCGGGCTGAAGCCGCGGGCCAGCTGCAGGTACCAGGGCATCAGGAAGGCGCAGCCGAAGATGGCGGCGAACAACGCGAACCTGGTCGCGACGGCAGCGGACAGGGTCGTGTTGGCGAACAGCCGCAGCGGCAGCATGGGCTGGGCCGCCCGCTGCTCGGCGGCCACGAACCCGGCAGCCAGGATGACGCTGCCGGCGAGCAGAGCCCGCACCTCGGCGGTGACCAGGATCAGCCCGATGGGGACTGCGATCCCCGTCGCTCAGCAGCACCTTCGGCCTCGCACCGCCGACCGACGTCCCGTGCAGCAGGGCGGTCCCCAACGCGGGCGGAAGCGCCAGGCCGGCGTCAAGGCGCTCGGCCGCCGTCACCAACTCGTCGAGGGTGGCCTCGGAAGTCCGTGCCTCATAAGCGGTCGCGCTCGTCTGGAAGTCGAGCGCCCCGATACGGTCGGAGCCGGACTCGAGCAGATAGGTGAGCAGGCTGAGATCGCCGGTGTCGCTGCCGGCCGTCAGGTGCCCGGTGTGCCGCTGAAGGATGACCCGCTGACCCCACGCGTCGGGGCCAGCGTCACGGATGCATCCAGCCACGGTCAGGCCGTCCAGCGGCCGGATACGGCCCCGGCGAAGCGGCAGCTCCGGAAGGTACAGAGGGATGGCGCATGGACGGTTCAAGTAGCCGCGCCCATAGGTGAAGTAGACGATTTCGCCGCTCGTTTCGAGACGTCCTGCTGGCACCGGTTCGCTGGCACCGGGCAGCCAAGCCCACACGAACGCCTCGGCCGGGTCAGAAGTCATCGCGCACCGCATCAGCGGGCTCGCGGACACGGGACGGCAGGAGCGCGAGCCGGTCGCGGCCGCGCTCGACCATTGCACGCAGCCCCTCACGGTCGGCGCCGAACAGTTCGATCCCGAGGATGGTCGCCACCTCGAACACCGTCCCGATCCCGACCGTGGGCACGCCGCGCTCGATGTTCCGCAGCGTGACAGCCGAGATGCCGACCCGCTCAGCCAGTGCTATCTCGGTCCAGCGCCGGGAGCGCCGGGAGCGCGCCACCTCCAGGCCAAGGACCCTGATTGCGTCGACCGTCTGCGGTGAGTAAGGGTGAGTACGCCGCATGTCGTTATACCTTCGTTCAGGAGCTTTATCGATAGTATAACGAACACCTGGCCATCTTTCTGCCGCCGCATGACCACTGTGCCAATACCCTGGCACGCTAGTCGCGCCGCATCCGCACCCGTCGCCGACGGAGACCATCATCGCCGCGTCCACCGACCCCGGCCGGATGCTCGCTATGACCGCGGCCTCGCCGGGCGTCACGCGATCACCTGGGACTCCAAGCCGACGGTGCATGGCCATCATCCTTGGGAACGACTGCGACCGTCACGTTACCGGAGTCAGTAGTGCCAGCCGCCGGGACTGGGTAACCAGCTGATCCGTCAAATCCCCCAGCTCCATGTC
Organism: Streptosporangiaceae bacterium; assembly: GCA_050698875.1. GTDB lineage: Bacteria > Actinomycetota > Actinomycetes > Streptosporangiales > Streptosporangiaceae > JAJYUU01. The sequence goes on from JBOHCP010000070.1 coordinate 5,305, forward strand.
CTCCTCGTGGTACCCGCCCAAGACGTAGCGGGTGGGCATGCGACCAGCCAGCCAGCTGGCCTGCGCATCGCTTGAGGCGCTGGAACTGCTGCGCATGAGCGTGGCGCCAAGTGACATCGCTGATGTGGGAGCCAGCACCTACCACTGGGTCCTGGGCGCGCAGGCACGTAACACGGCTAGCTGCAATCCGACCTGCCACTACGGCGGCATGCTGCTGAGCCGCGGCGACGAAACCGGCCTGACCGTCACCGGACGACACGCCGCCGCCGAGACCGCGCGTGCCCAGTGCGGCACCCACAACTCGGCCGACGACTCTACCTCACGCCGCGTCCCGCTGCCACGTCGTGCCCGGCTCGCGGTCCTGCGACTGCGGAAGCGCGCGGCCTCTCGCTAGTGCAGCGAGACCTCGTTACGCGGCAGCGTGATAAACCGCAGGTAACGACGGGAGCCTGGTCCATGAGTCCCGGCTACTTTCGGCCCCCGTTAGGTGGCTGGATCTGCTGCTTGCCCGGAAGCAGGCAACCGCCGGCATCGTGCTCGTCGCGGCCTTCACCATCGCCGCGACCAGACTCTTCGTGCACCGGGCCCTGGGCTGCGACCGGCATCCTAGTCTGCGAGCGCGGCAGCCGCCGTCAGACCGAGCAGACGGGACAACTCGGACTCGAAGTCCAGCGACCCGTCTTGGGTGCCGCTGATCATGTGCCCGATCTCATGGAGCAGCGTTCCGCAGTAGCTCGCTAGGCCGCTCAGCTGATCGCGGCGGATCACAATCCGCCGCTCGGCTGCTTCCCAGACTCCGAGCACCGGGTTGCCCGTCTCGTTCAGCCTCATGGTCTCGGAGACGAGAACCGCGATCTTGCGCCGGGTCAGGTCGATTCCGGCGAGTGCCCCTATCTCGTGGGTACGCCGGAATGCGGTCTGCTCGGCGTGCGTCATGGCAGCGGCATCTACGAAGGTGAACGAGAAGCTTTCGTTCCACTCGTTCCGGTAACGATCAAGATCGACCAGCGGCCGTCCGTTCAGGTCGGTGAGGCGTCCCAGGGACCGGGCGATGTCCTCGGGCACTACGACGACGCGGTACCCGTCATCTCGCGCGTACTGCAGCTGGGCGGTGTCGCCGGCCATCTGCCAGGCGGTGACGAACAGGACCTTCTCGTTGGTCTGCAGAACGCGCCATGCATGCAAGGCCACGTCGCGCCAGCCAAGTTCGTCATGCAACCGCCCGGCGGCGTAACCATTCAGGTCCTCGGCCAGCGGCGCGGCGACCCCGGTGGACCGGCAGGCCGTCAGGATGGCCTTGACCCGGTCGGAGTAGGCGCCGCGGCCCACGTTGCTGCGCTCGCGGTTCAGCGCGCGGCGCAGCGCCGCGGACAGCCTGGTGATGTTGTAGGAGAATAGGAAGTTTGGCTCCTCTGCGACGAACAGGCCCTTGACGTAAATGCGTGCCGCGCTTGCCGAGTCGGTCCGTGCCAGCACGTCGCCGTATTCGGTGGACTCCAGCAGCCGCTCGCGGCTGTAGCGGAGGAAGAACCGCTTCGCCGCCTCCACGTCTTCGTCCTTGACGCCGACGAGGGCAATATCGGTCCCGGTCCGGCCCGGCTCGGACGGCGGCGAGACAAGGGCGTGCAGGGTCACCACGTCGGGGAAGGCGTCCTTTGCCTTGCGGCCTGTTGTGATGTCGGCGTGCGGTGACCGGATCGCCACGGCGACCCTGCGCCGGTCGAATACCGCCAGGGCGTCCTTCAGGCCCATGCCGAACTGGCCGATGACCTCCGGATGCCTGCGCTTCTCGGCATCCTCATTCTGCGTCAGGTGCTCGTACCGCAGGCCGCGGCCGCTGTCTGCGATGTGCCAGCGTCCGTCCGTGTCCTTGAAGATCGCCGGCGCTGCCGTCCCGGTGAGTGCCTGCTCGTCGAGCGCGTTGGCGATCAGCTCGCGGATCGCGAAGGGGATGGTCCAGTGCTCTAGCTAGCACCTTTTCGATGTTCAGGTCAAAGGCTTGCACTCCGAGGCGAAGGGAGAAAGCCTGCTGATTGGCCGTCATAGCGGCAGCATGCCACCTGCCATTGACGGGCATCGCCCCAGTGGCAGGGCACCCGAGTGATTCCGCCAGGTCGACGGCCATCACTGTCAGCTAAGGACATAACGACAACGTCCCTGGGCTCCACGCCCCTCCGGGCCAATACACGCGGCTCGTGCGCCGGGCACCGGGCAACTGGCCACGAGCGCAACCGCCAGGTGCGACACGCACCGGCGGGTTCGGCCGGGCTCTGCCCTGTGATGCCCTAGTCTCATACCGTCCCCGCTGCGCTGCCCTGCGATCAGGACACCCCCCCGCGGCGCCGGAGTGACCGATCAAGTGACTGATCCGAGGTGTGTCGTGCACCGCATCTACGTCGAGGACTGGGCCTCCAGCTACGGGTCTCCGTACCTGGTTCGCCCGGATGAGGCTGCCCCGCTGAGGTCCGCCTGGTGGAAGACGGCCCGCGGCTGGAATGTCATGCCGGCCGACCGGGCGCGCAAGCGCGCATGGCGTTCGTCGACGGCGTCCGGCGCGGCGATGCGTGCCTGTACCAGGAGGACCCGGCCTGCGGTGAGCTGCGCCGCGGGCTGGCAGGCAGCCATGCCTGCGGCGCCGTCCTCGCCGAGCCGGGCACTGTGCCGGTGATCGACCGGGCTAGGGTCAGCCGGCTTGTCGTATGGGGTGGCGGGCTGTCCGGAAGCCTGCCGGGCCAGCCGGGCGGCTGGTCCTGGTGGGTGGATAGCATCGCCAGCACCGACCCGGACGCGCCGCTGGCCGAGTTGCAGGAGCGGATGCGGAAGGCCGAGAGCGTGCTTGCCGCACGGCTGTGCGCCGAGGGGTTCCTGACGGTCCTGGACGGCCCGCTGACCTTCGTTCGGTCCAGCGACCTGCCGGTCCTGGGCTACATCAAGACGCATCACCGGCCCCTGCTAGATCCGGAGGCGCACCGGACGGTCCCCGCGCTTGAAGCCGGGGAGCGGACGAGCGTGTTCACGGTGGGGGCGGACAGGTACTCGTGCTACCTGCGGCTGACCGGCGCCGGCGAGGCCGCCGGCCCCTGGGCGGGCATCGTGCGCCTGGAGGTGCCGCAGGCGGCCGGGCTCGCCGCCGCCGTAGACGTGGTAGACCGTGCGGCGGCGGCGCTTCCCCGGTTCGCTGGCGTCGCGCACCGCGATCCGCGGGCGCCGCAGAACCTGCAGCCGGTCGGCGCGCTGGAGACCAGGCTGCGCCACCTGCTCGGCCATCCGGGTCTCGCCCGCCGGGCGGTCCGCGGCGCGGTCTTGCAGGTCACCCGCGCCGCGGGGCCGCTGCGACCGGAGATGACAGCGACGGGCGCCTGACCCGCGGCACTGAATCACGCACCCATCCCGGAGCATCCAATGAACTCGCGTGAAGCGCGGATGCCTGACAACCTCGCCGGCGTATCGCCTGGAACCGCCGGTAATGGCGCCGCGCCTGTGCCGGTTCCGCTCGTCGGGCTGGTTGACGGCTCGGTCGAGGCGACGACCAGCCGGTTCCAGGTGGTACTCGCCGAGAACGCGGTCGCCGAGCTCGACGAGCTGGTCGTCACCGTGCAGCAGCTGCCGGACAGCGGGCAGACGCTCACCCATTACGGCATCGTCGTGGAAGGCGGCGGCCTGATCGAGGGCGCGGAGCTCTCCAGCGACACCGAGCGGATCACCAGCTCGCACACCATGCCGGGCCAGGTGGTCCGCACATCGCAAGTCCAGGTCCTGCGGACCGTGCCGGAGCGGTGGCTGCCGCCCGAGCCCGGCGCCCCTGTGTACGAGGCGGCCGGCGACGACCGGGAGACGGCGCTGTTCCTCGACCAGATGGAACAGCCGTTGAAAGCCGGGCTGGACCAGGCCCGCAGGCCCGTGTTTGTCGATTTCAGCTTCCTTAACGGCGAGAAGCGGGCACGTGTCCATCTCCGGGGTGTCGGTGGTGGCGACGAAAACCTCCTACGCCCTGTTCCTGCTATGGATGCTGCTGGAAACCGACGACGGCAGGGCCCTGCTCGGCGCGCACGCCACCGCCACCCGGGCGCTGGTGTTCAACGTCAAGGGCGAGGACTCGCTGCACCTGGACCGGCCGAACGCCAAGTTCGCCGCCCGGCCGGATGCGCGTGAGGACTGGCTCGCCCTGGGCGAGACACCCGGCCCGTTCCGGCGAATCCGGGTCTACGCTCCGCAGGCGGCCGGGACCCGGCGCGGGCAGCTCGTCCCCGATGTGACCAGCAGGGCCGCGGCGGACGTCGTCACCTACGGCTGGCCGCCCGACCAGTTCATCCGCCAGGGGCTCCTGCGGTTCTGCTTCGCCGAGGAAGAAGACGCCCGCACCCAGGTCGGCTTCGTCGAGCAGAGGGTCCGCCTCCAGCTGGCCCGCTGGGCGTACCCGCTGGAGAACGAGCCCGGCGCCGTGGTGCTGTGCCTGCCGCCGGCAGGCACGAGCATGGTGATGAGCCGCGTCCTGGAGCAATCCCGCGAGGCCCGCCCCGCCGCGGCCGGCTTTCCCGTCCGCAGCTTCACCGACCTGGCCGAGTTCCTCGCCCAGGAAGTCGGCGACGAGGACCCCGACTGGATCGCCGGCGCGGCCTCCGGAACCTGTCAGGCGTTCCTGCGGCGGCTTTGCGCGGCCATGCCGCGGCTCGGGCACCTGATCAGCGCCGGGTTGCACCCGGTCCTGCTGGAGGAGGCTGTCACGGTGGTCGACATCCACGCGCTGCACGACTCCGCCCAGCGGTTCGTCGTCGGCGCGCTGCTCAGCCGCGTGTTCGAGGAAAAGCAAGGCAGCGGGCGCGAGCCACTGCGGTTCGTCGTCCTCGACGAGCTGAACAAGTACGCGCCCCGGACCGGCCGTTCCCCGATCAAGGACGTCTTGGTGGACATCGCCGCCCGCGGCCGATCACTGGGGGTCTTGCAAACGGGGCGCAGCAGTCCGCCGCAGACGTGGACGGCAACATCATCCGCAACGCCGCGGTCAAGGTCGTCGGCAGGCTCGACGCCGGCGAGACCGCCGACTACCGGTTCCTGTCTCCGGAAGTCCGGGAGCGCGCCGCCAGGTTCCTGCCCGGAACGATGGTGCTCGACCAGCCCCTGATTCCCGCGCCGCTGCCCCTGCGGTTCCCTTTCCCCGGGTTCGCAACCAACGTGGCCGAAGGCGCCCTTCCGGGCGACGAGGTCCGCGCCGCGGCCAACGCTCTGTTCGACCGGCTGTGACCGGCCCGCTGGCGAGACGGAAGGCGCCGATGCGACTCTTGCATATCTCTGACCGGCACATCGGCCGCCTCCTGTATGGCGAGCCGCGCGCCGCTGACCACGACGCGGTCTTGCAGGAGATCACCGGACTCGCGCGGCAGTCCAAGCCGGACCTGATCTTGCACACCGGCGATGTCTTCGACACCGCCCGCCCGGCGGTGCAGGACATGCAGCGGGCGATCTCATGGCTGCAGGAACTGGCGGCAACTGCCCCAGTCGCCGTCGTGGCCGGCAACCACGACTCGCCCGCCCTGTTTCAGCTGTTCAACTCCCTGCTCAGCGGCACCAGCCCGGACGTCGGCGACGGCACGCAGCCCCGCATCAGGTTTGTCGGCAAGGCCCGCGGAGGCCCGGCAGGGATCCTGCGCTATGCGGTCAGTACGTCCCGGGGGGACAACGTCCTGCAAGTAGCGCCGCTGCCGTTCGTCCGCGATGGCCTCATCGTCGACACGATGGAAGACCCGGCCACCTGGCTGCGCTCCTATGCCGACCGGGTCCAGCTCATGGAGGCCGCGCTCGGCCGCGAGCTCGCCGACGGGTTCGATCCGTCCCGGGACGTAAATATCTTCGCCGCGCACCTGTATGTCGGCGGCGCGACCTTTGACCGCAGCGAGAAGCCGATCCACATCAGCGACGTGTACGCGACTACAGTCACGGCGATCCCGCCCGTTTCCTACGCTGCGTTCGGCCACATCCACAAGCCCCAGCCGCTGCCCGGCGGGACCGTGACCGGACGATACGCCGGCTCGCCGATACCGCTGGACTTCGGCGAACGGGACGAGGTCAAGACCGTCGTGCTCGTGGACGTTGAGCCTAGCCGGCCCGCCGTGGTCGGGCCCGTCAACCTGACAGCCGGGCGACCGCTCCGGGAGTTCACCGGAACCCTGGAGCAGCTGTCCGGCGTGGCGACCGGCTGGGGCAACGCGCTGTCCAAGCTCATCATCCACACCGAAACGCCGACGCCCGACCTGTCCGACCGGGTCGCCCGTCTGCTTCCCGCGGCAGTTTTGTGCGACGTAACCGAGATATGCGCGGCCTCGCAACTCGCGCCAGTGGAGGAAACCGTCACGAGCACGGCGGCCGAGCCGCAGCTGCCCGAGCTGTTCCGCGAATTCCTCACCGCTGGCGTGACCGCAGGCGCGGACGCCCAGGCTGTCGCAGCGGAATTCACCGACCTGCTGCAGGCACTCGACGAGGAATCACGTCCCCTGCACAAGGGTGAACGGCAGATCGAGGAACTGCTCGCCCTCGCGCGCCAGGCCGACACGATCGCGGCAGGCAACTTCCAGGCCGATACCCGGCCGACTGGCCCACGCCTCCCGGCGGCCCCCGCCAGCGCGGGCACAGCAGGCCCGCCCGGCCCAGGAGAAGGGACCGGCGCGTAATGCGGCCGATCACGCTGACAATGGCCGGACTGCGCTCCTACCGGTCCGAGCGCACCATCCACTTCGGCGACCCCGGGCTGATCGCCATCATCGGGGACACAGGCGCCGGAAAGTCCAGCATTCTGGAGGCAATCACCGGCGCGCTCTACGGAGCCTGCACATGGGACAACCGCGGCATCGGCGAGCTGATCAGCGACGGAGTGCAGACCGTCCAGCTCGAGCTGACATTCGCCGTAGCCGGCCACACATGGACAATCTCCAGATCCGCGTCCCGCAATAACTACCCGCCGTCCAGGCACGTCCTGCACTGTCACGACACTGGCGAGAAACTGACCGGCGAGCGGGTTGTAACCGCCCGGATCACCGAGCTCCTGGGCCTGGACACCAAACAGTTCCTCAGAGTCGTCGTGCTGCCCCAGAACCGGTTCATGGAACTGCTCAACGCGCGCCGCAGCGCGGCCACGTCTCAACCGGCCGCATGGTCACCGTCATCAGCCACCTGCGCGCGGTCGCGGCCGACCTCGACCGCGTTCTCCTCGTCACCAAGAAGCCGACAGGCAGCGACCTGCGATGGCTCCAGCCAGCCGAGCGGGAACAGCTCCTCCTCGATGACGTATCAGCAGGCCTGCTGGCCTGAGTACTGCCGGTGCCAAAAAGATGCAGCTTGCGCCAGAGATATCGGCTCTCCCCGGCTTTCAGGTTTGGGTTCGATGTTTAGTGGGAGGGGGGCAGGCC
>JBOHCP010000071.1:0-12616 GCA_050698875.1 Streptosporangiaceae bacterium
CCGAGTGGCTGCGCGGCCACGGCGCGGTCGGGACGCTGGCCGAGCTGCGCACCATCGCCTACCTGGCCCGGCTATCCTGCCGCGACCTGAACGACGTTCTCCCCGGCGACGACAGCACCCCGCACGACAGCACCCCGGACGGCAGCACCCCGGACGGCAGCACCCCGGACAGCGGCACCCCGGACGGCAGTGCCACCGACGGCGGGCATGGCCGCAGCGATGGCGGCGGCCCCGGCAGCAGTCCCGCGGGCGATGGCCGTACCGGCGCGGACCACAGCACTCCGGACCACAGCACTCCGGACCACAGCACTCCGGACCACAGCACTCCCTACGACAGTGCCGCGGACAAGGCTGGCCGCGGCCGGGACCTGGACGACGGCTGCCCCGGCAGCAGCGGTAGCGGCATTACTGGCAGCGGCGCCGGGCCGGTCGGGTTGCGGCGGGGCGGGACGATTCACCTGACGATGCCGCTGGCGGCGCTGGCCGGGCTGACCGATACGCCAGGCGAGATCGCCGGGTACGGGCCCGCCGATGCCGGGACCTGCCGCGACCTGGCCGCCCGGATCGGGAGCTCAAGCCGCTGGTGCCTGACCCTCACCGGCTCAGACGGCCGCGCAGCGGGGCACGCCTGCGCCGGGCGGCGCGGGCCACAGGCCGGGCAGCCGCTGATCACCTGGGCGGCCGGGCTGCGGGACCGGGTCCAGCTGCTGGAGACCGGGACCTGCGGCCACGCCCGCCGTTCCCCTGGCTACCCCTGGCCGGCCGCGCTGCGGCACCTGATCGAGATCCGCCAGCGCACCTGCGCCGCGCCCGGCTGCCGCCGGCCCGCGGTGGCCTGCGACATCGACCACACCATCCCGTTCGACCGCGGCGGGCCGACGTGCGAGTGCAATGGCGGACCGCTGTGCAGAAGGCATCATCGCGCCAAGCAGGCGCCGGGCTGGCAGTTGATCCAGCATCAGCCCGGCGTGATGACCTGGCGGCCGCCCAGCGGCCGCGAATACCAGACCACGGGCGACCCCTACCCGACCTGAGCGCGCCTATCGGGATTGCGCGGATCATGCCCGATGGCCGACACTCGGCGGGTGGGGCAAATCCGCGACGTTGTCATCGACTGTATTCATCCGGCGTCACTGGCCCGGTTCTGGGCCGCGGCACTCGACGGCTACGCCGTGGCGCCATACGACGAGGCGGAGATCGAGCGCCTGCGCTCGCTGGGCATCTTCGACGTGGAAGATGACCCGACGGTCCTGGTTGAGGGGCCGGGACCACGGCTGTTCCTGCAGCGCGTGTCCGAGCCCAAGCAGGTCAAGAACCGCGTGCATCTCGACCTGGCCGCCGCCGACCCTGACAGCGAGGTCCGGCGACTAGTCAGCCTCGGGGCGAGAATCGTCGAGACATACGACTCCCACGTGTGGCTCGCCGACCCGCAAGGCAACGAGTTCTGCCTCACGCTGGCTCCGAGTACGTGAACTGGGCGGTAGTGCACTCCGACGACCTTCGCGGCCCACCTGTGAATGCAATGGCGTTCGCGTTAATTACACAGGCCCGGCCCGGCAGGTCTCAGCGGAATGGATTAATAACGCGCACTCCGGCGTAGTCCTGGCCATCGCCCAGGTCTTCTGACAGGACCTCAGCGCAGCCCATGGCGCGGGATGCCTCAATGATCGCGGAATCCCAGTACGAGAGCCGGAACCGCTCGCGGGTATCTAGGGCAGCCATCAGGATCGCGCTAGTGACGTCCTGAACAGCGTAGCGGCGGAATGACTCGATCAGCCTGACGGCCTGCCGGTGGGTGATGGGATCCGGTCGGCTGGCACGAGTTGCTTGCACGTAGAACTCCTGCAGCACCTGGACCGACAGTGCCAGGTCGCGGCCGGCCAGGATGTCGTTGGCGCGCTTGGCCTTGTCCCGCTCCCCAGGGTCACGTGAGATCGCGTAGAGCAGGACATTTGTGTCAACGAACTGCACGGTCGTGGATCTCGTCGCGGCCGAGCCGGTCGCCCGCGCGGAACTTGCCGATCTCGGCCTGCACCTCGTGCTGTAGCGCCTCCAGCCTCGCGAACTCGTCCATCCGCCGAGACAACCGCTCGAGGTAGGCGACGACCAGTGCGCTCAGTGAAGTGTCGCGCTGTGCCGCAGCGACCCGGGCGTTGCGGTACACGTGATCGGGTACAGAGACCGTAACATTCTTCACAGTCTCACATTAACACAGTTTCTGTGTCCTACCGGCGACATCATCGCGCAAGGCAGGCGCCGGGCTGGCAACTCACCCAGCACCAGCGCGGCTCATGACCTCGACGGCTGCCCAGCGGCCGCACCTACAACACCGTCGGCGAGCCATACCCCTGTCTAGCGAGCCAAGAGGCATGGGTCAGGTGATCGGATGGCCCTCCGCCTGGCCTGGTTGAGTGCTCCAGCCGCGGCGCGCCGGCGTGTACACGGCCTGGCCGTCCACCTGTCGCACGGACAGCAGGCCAGCCCTGGTCATCTCCGTCAGCGCCTGGTCCAGGACGGCATCGTCCAGCCGCGCGGCGGCCGCGATCGCCAAACGGCTGGCGCGCCGGCCGGTGAATTCGAGCGTGGCGATCGCCTCGAAGACGTAGGTGCCAGTGTCGGTGAGGGTCTGGGCGTCCACGGGTGGCTGTGCCATCTGCGCACCTCCTGCTCGGCGTGAGGACCTCGGCGACTCCCTTTCGGTCACCGGAAACTGCCGGAGAAAACCTCGACGGCCACCAGGCACGCGCAACCGCCGTCGGTTCGCGGTGGCGGTTACCCGCTGGAGCTAGCGCTCGGCGTGGGCCTGGCGCTCGATGTTGGGCCACGCTGAGCGGGCGGATCAGCCCCGGCCTTGTGGTCAGCGTGCGCTTCCGCCCGTGCCCTGGCCAGCTGGAGCTGATCTGTATGAGCCACCACGCCGGCCAGGCCCCTAGTCATCCACGTCAGCATGGGCGGAACCTCGGCGTGCCAGGTCCCCATGCTGTGACCGCCGCCAGCCGTCAGGATGAGCGGCACGCCGGCCTCGTGCAGCTGCAATTCCTGCGAGAAGTACTCGGCGTTGGCCACGTCTGCCCGGTCGCTCGCCCCGGCGCCCAGCCAGAACTGCGGCAGCCTGGCCCCAGAAGCCAGCGACTGCACCTCGTCAGTGGGGGTGTTCTCCGTCCGGAGTGCGCTGTCGGAGCCGAACGGACTCACCGACTTGCCGTCGGCCAGCTTGTTCTTGTAGGGGTTGAAGTAGCCGCTCATCGACGCCGCGAATCCGTACCGGTAGCGGTACCTGAGCGCCATGTTCGCGGCGCAGTAGCCGCCCTCGGAGTAGCCGGCCACGCCCCAGCCGGTGCCCGGCGACTGCACCCGCAGCATGTGCGCGATGACGTCAGGCACATCCTGGGTGAGGTACGTCAGATCGGCCGGTCCGCCAACCTGGTTGAGGCACTGCAGCGAGATGCGGTTGCCGCCGTTGGCGTCCGGCATGACCAGCACCACCGGGCTGGCTTCGCCGTGCTTGATCAGGTCAGTCAGCGTTTCCTGCACCCCGACCACGTTGATCCAGTCCTGCGGAACGCCCGGCTGGCCGTGGATGAGCTCGATCACCGGGAACCGGTAGTTCGCGTACTGCGCCTCGAAATACTGCGGCGGCAGGTAGACGTAGCCCACCCGGTTGATGTGGCTCAGCTTCCCCGCCATGTCGACCTTGAGCGTGTAGCCCTGCTCGAGCGCGAGCCGCACATACACGGCGTGCTGGTTGAACGTGGAGTTCTTGCTCCCCGACAGCAGGCTGCCCTGCGAGATCTGCGGTCCGGAGTTGGGGCTCTGGTTGGAGAAGTCGGCGATCGCCGCCCCCCACGTGGCGTAGTAGCCGAAGTACCTGTTGACCGACAGCACGCCGAACGCCATGGCCATGACGAACGCCAGGCCCGCTGCGACGATCTGCAGCACCAGATGCTTGCTGACGATGAGCCACCAGATCAGGACGCCGAACAGCACTAGCAGCAGAGCAAAGAGCACCAAGCTCTGCGGTCCCAGCATCTGATAGCCCCCGGCGTCGACTGACCGATTCCCACGCTAGTGCACCCACGCTGATGCCCAGCTAACGCGCTGCCGGCCCGGCCGGACCCCCGCATGGCCCGCGTATGACGAAGTTGAGATCAGGGCGATACCCGTCTATTGCACATGGCTCCGCCATCGGTTGTGTCCGCCTGGCCGCTGCGCTCGCCGGGCGCCGATGTTTGACTCCGGCACCGCGGGAACGAACTACCGCGCAGGCGGACCCCCCAACCGCCGCAGGGAGTGCTGACATGAACACGCGAGCGACCCCCGTTCCCGCGACGCGGCCCGACCTCGAAGCGCACGGCGACGCTGACCTGCTGAGCGTGATCCAGTCCCTGCCGCACGGGGACAGCCGGCGCGACGCAGCCTGCGAGGTGCTGGTGACCCGGTACCAGCCGCTGGTCAGGTCCTGCGCGCTGCGCTACAAGAACAGCACCGAGCCGCACGAAGAGCTGATGCAGGTCGGATACGTCGGCCTGCTCAAGGCGATCAACAATTTCGACGTCACGCTCGGCACCAGCCTGGCTGGTTACGCCAAGCCCTGCGTCAGCGGTGAGATCAAGCGGCATTTCCGGGACAAGCGCTGGCAGATCCGGGTACAGCGGTCGCTGCAGGAATTGCGGCTGGAGCTGCGGAACATCGCCGGGCAGCTCACTGCCGAGCTGGGCCGGACACCGTCCGACGACGAGCTGGCCGCCAGTGTCGGCGTCACCGTCGATGACGTGCGCGCGGCGCGACAGGCAGATCAGGCCTTCCGGGCTGCCTCACTGGACGCCCCGGTCACCGATGACGGCGGTGCCGCGAGCCTCAGTGAGCTGCTCGGTGACGAGGACCCGCAACTGGAGCACGTGCTCGACATGGAAGCCGTCTGGGCGCACTGGGGCGAACTGCCCGAGCGAGAGCAGAAGCTGCTGCTGATGCGCTTCTACGGCAACATGACGCAGTCCGAGATCGGGCAGCGGCTCGGCATCTCCCAGATGCACGTGTCCAGGCTGCTCGCCGAGTCGCTCGCCTTCCTGCGCGAGCGACTCACCGAGCGTGAGCCCGTACCCGCGTAGCCAGTCCAGTCCGGATCAGTGCAGGAACTCCGATGAAGACCGCGACGTCCCTCACGCTCGTAGCGATCGGCGCCATCCTGGCATTCGCCGTGACCGCGCAGCCATCGTTCTGCCCGCAGACAGGGGTCATCGAGCAGTAGAGCGAGGAGTAACGGCAAGCGCCGGCGAGCGCCGTGGTTGCGATCGCCGGTCCGTGGCGTTATTGTTTCGTTACCAGTGTCTACGACGAAGGCACGCCCTCGCGCCGATCAGGGTGCGATGTCCGGGTGTGCCTGCCGTGTTTCTGGCTCCCGGTTTTGATCGCGCCGCGACCGCCGCGGGGTGACAGCACTCGGCGGGCTGGGGTCGCTGACCCACAAGCCCCCGATCCGGGAGGCACCCTTCATGCGTATCGCCCTCATCACGGCGCACAACCCTGTGCAGGCTGGCCAGTTCGCCCAGCCCGCGTCGCTCGCTCAGGCACTGGCCGCAAGCGGCCACCGCGTGACTCTGTATGCGCGACAGCAGAGCGCGCGCTCGGCGCGCGCCACCATTCTCTGCCGCGGCGCGTCGGTCAAGCACGTCAGCGCGGGGCCGGCGAGGCCTCTCGCCGCCGATCAGGCCGCCAAGCACATGCCGGAGGTCGCCGCCTACCTGGCAGACCACTGGCGCACCCGGCCGCCCGATGTCGTGCACGCCTTCTCCTGGCTCGGTGGCCTGGCCGCGGTTGGCGCGGTGCGCGGCACCGGCACCCCGGTGCTGCTGACGTTCGAATCGCTGGCCGCTGCGGAGCGGCGTCACGCCGCCGACAGCGAAGCCTCGGCGGCCCGGCTCCGGCTGGAGGACTGCCTCGGGCGCGCGGTGGACGCGGTGCTGGCGAGCTCGTGCGACGAGGCCGCGGAACTGGCCAGGCGCGGCGTCAAGAAGGCCGCCATCCGGGTGGTGCCGTGCGGCGTCGACACCGACCTGTTCAGCCCGGTGGGAGCCACGGCCGGGCGGGGCAGCCGATTCCGGCTCGTCGCGTCCGCGTCGGCCGGCCAGCCGCGCGGGCTGTCAGCCGTGGTGCGGGCGCTGACCCAGCTGCCGGACACCGAGCTGGTGATCGTCGGCGGCCCGGCCGCCGGCCAGTTGCCGCGCTCGGGTGCGTGGCGCGACGTCGCCCGGCTTGCGTCCGCGGCGGGTGTCCGCAGCCGGATCACCTTCGCCGGGGAGCTGCCGGAGCCGGAACTGGCCGCCCTGCTGCGCTCCGCCGACCTCATGGTCGGCGGGCCGCGCTACGAGCCCGCGGGCATCGCGGCGCTCCAGGCCATGGCCTGCGGGCTTCCGGTGGTCGTGCCCGCCGTCGGCGCGCTCGGCGACGCGGTCGTCGACGGCGTCACTGGCCTCCTCGTGGCGCCTGATAATCCCGCCATGCTCGTGCACCGGATCCGCGCGTTGCGGGCCAGGCCGGTGCAGCGGGAGGCGCTGGGCATCGCGGCGGTGGACCGGGCCAAGTCCCGGTACGCCCTCAGCCGGATCGCGCGCGAGACCGCCGCCGCCTACGAGTGGTGCGTGCGCGGCCAGAACACCGCGCACGGCGGCTCGGCGGAGGAGAATCTCGCCTGCGACGCCGACGGGGCCGACGAGCGCGAGCTGGCCGTTTCCGGCTGACCGCCGCGTCCGGCGTTCGGTCGTCCGCCCCGCGTACGGCATGCTTGACTGACGCGGTCCGCCAGCGTGCCAGCGGCTCCGGCCCGCGTTACCGGCGTTCCCCTCCGAGGAGAGCTGCAGTGCTGACGACCGAGCACGCCAGGCTGGCCGAGTACACGACGCTCCGCCTCGGTGGCCCCGCCCGGCGGTTCAGCGTGGCAGGCAGCGCCGCGGATCTCGTCGCCGCTGTGGCGGCCGCTGACCGGGATGGCGAGCCGCTCCTCGTGCTTGGCGGGGGCAGCAACCTGGTCGTCGCCGACGAGGGCTTCCCCGGCGTGGTCGTGCGGGCGGCGTCCGCCGGGCTGGCGTTCGGGGCAGGCCAGGACACGGTCGAGGTGAGGGCCGCGGCCGGGCAGGACTGGGACGAGCTGGTGGCACGCTGCCTGGCCGAGGGGCTGTCCGGCATCGAGTGCCTATCCGGCATACCCGGCAGCGCCGGCGCGACTCCGATCCAGAACGTCGGCGCGTACGGCCAGGAGGTCGCGGAGACCATCACCGTGGTGCGGGCGTTCGACCGGCTGGCTGGCGAGGTTGTCCGGCTGGGTCACGCCGATCTCCACTTCGGGTACCGGACCAGCATGTTCAAACGGCAGGCCGCGGCCGGGCCTGGAGGGGCGACCGGCAGGTTCGTCGTGCTGGACGTCACGTTCGCGCTGGCGGCCAGCCCGCTGTCGGCACCGGTCAGGTACGCCGAGCTTGGCCGGCTGCTCGGGGTCACCGAGGGCAGCCGGGTGCCGCTGGCCGACGCTCGCGGCGCGGTACTTGAGCTACGGCGCGGCAAGGGCATGGTGCTCGATGACGGTGACCCCGATACCCGCAGCGCCGGCTCGTTCTTCACCAACCCGGTCGTGTCGGCGACGCTGTTCGGCGCGCTGTCCGCGCGGCTCGCCGACCACGCCGGGGTCCCGCACTGGCCCGCCGACGGCGGCGTGAAGCTCTCCGCTGCCTGGCTGATCGAGCACGCCGGGTTCAAGCGAGGGTTCCGGCTGGCCGACGACCCGGACGGCGCCCGCATCTCGACCAAGCACACGCTGGCGCTGACCAATCCCGGCGAGGCGAGCACGGCCAGCCTGGTCCGCCTGGCCAGGGCGATTCGCGCTGGCGTACGCGACGCGTTCGGCGTGGAGCTGGGCGCCGAGCCGACCCTGGTGGGCGTGTCGCTGTAGCCCCGGTACCGCCGTCACTCGGACTTTCCATCGACTTCGCGCCCGCATACCAGGGCATATCACCCGGCTCACCGCGCGAAGTCGATGGAAAGTGGGGAATCAGGCGTCGGCCGGCGGGGCGGCCAGCCACGCGTCGATGTCGGTGAGCAGCCGCTTCTGCACGTCGGTCGGCGCGGCGGAGCCGCGTACCGACATCCGCGCCAGGTCGGCCAGCTCTGCGTCGGTCATCCCGTGCACGTGCCTGGCCAGCTCGTACTGGGCGGCCAGCCGCGGGCCGAACAGCAGCGGGTCGTCTGCGCCGAGCGCGACAGGGATACCGGCCTGCAGCAGTTCGCGGAGCGGCACGTCACGCGGCGTGGCGGCGACGCCGAGCGCCGCGTTCGACGTCGGGCATACCTCGAGCGTGACCCGGCCCGCGGCAAGACGGCGAAGCAGGTCCGGATCCCGGGCGGCCGAGATGCCGTGGCCGATGCGGTCGGCGTGCAGCTCGTCCAGGCAGGCTCGCACGCTGGCCGGGCCGGCCAGCTCGCCGCCGTGCGGCACCGATCGCAGGCCGGCCCGCGCGGCGATGCGGAACGCCGGGGCGAACTCGCTCACGGTGCCGCGGCGCTCGTCACTGCTGAGCCCGAAGCCGAGCACCCCGCGGCCGGCGTAGCCGGCTGCGAGCCTCGCGAGGGTGCGGGCGTCCAGCGGGTGCCTGGTGCGGTTGGCGGCGACGATGATGCCGATGCCGATGCCGGCCGCGCGGGCGGCATCGGCCGCCGCGTCCAGCACAAGCTCGAGCAGCAGGGTGAGGCCGCCGAACCGGGTCGCGTAGCCGGAGGGGTCGATCTGCAGCTCCAGCCAGCCCGAGCCGTCGGCCTGGTCGTCCGCCGCCACCTCGGACAGCAGCCGCCGCACGTCCGCCTCGGTCCGGATGACAGACCTGGCGATGTCGTACAGCCGCTGAAACCGGAACCAGCCGCGCTCGTCCGCGCCGCTCAGCTGCGGCGGCCAGTCCGCCGCGAGCGCCTCGGGCAGGTGCACGCCGTGCCCGGCGGCGAGCTCGACCAGCGTCGCGTGCCGCATCGACCCGGTGAAGTGCAGATGCAGATGCGCCTTCGGGAGGGCGGCGATCGGCCGGGGCATCAGCTCAGTGTGCCAGCCGTCCCCGCCCGCCTGGCCCGACTCGGCAGCCGCGCTAGCGCGCCGAGCCGAGCAGCTTGGCGACCCTGGCCACGCCTTCCTCCAGGTCCGCGTCGCCGAGCGCGCAGGACAGCCGGAAGTACCCGTCGGTGCCGAACGCCTCGCCGGGCACCACGGCGACGTCGGCCTCGTCCAGCAGCAGCTCGGCGAGCTCCGACGAGGTCTGCGGCCGCTGGCCGGCGATGTCCAGGCCGATCACGCCGCGCACGGACGGGTAGCAGTAGAACGCACCCTCCGGCAGCGGGCACACCACGCCGGGAATCTCGTTGAGCATGGACGTCATCACCTTCCGGCGGCGGTCGAACGCGGCCCGCATCTGCGCGACCGCAGACAGGTCGCCTGACACGGCCGCGAGCGCGGCCGCCTGGGCGACGTTGCAGACGTTCGAGGTGACATGTGACTGCAGGTTGGCCGCCGCCTTGACCACGTCCGCCGGGCCGATCAGCCAGCCCACCCGCCAGCCGGTCATCGCGTAGGTTTTCGCGACCCCGTTCAGGACCAGGCACGTGCCGGCCACCTCCGGCGCGACAACGGGCATCGACACGAACCGAGCGTCGCCGTAGACCAGGTGCTCGTAGATCTCATCCGTGATGACCCAGAGCCCGCGGCCGGCCGCCCACCGGCCGATCTCGGCCACCTGCTCGGGCGGGTAGACCGCGCCGGTCGGGTTGGACGGCGAGACAAACATCAGCACCTTGGTGCGGGTGGTGCAGCTCGCCTCGAGCTGCTCGAGCGTGGCGCGGTAACCGCTGGTCTCGTCGGTTCGCACCGGCACCGGCACCCCGCCGGCCAGCGTGATCGCCTCCGGGTACGTCGTCCAGTACGGAGTCGGCAGCAGCACCTCGTCACCGGGGTCCAGCAGCGTGGCGAAGGCCTGATAGACGGCGTGCTTGCCGCCGTTGGTGACCAGCACCTGGCTGGCGGGTACCACAAGGCCGGAGTCGCGGGCGGACTTGGCGGCGATGGCCTCGCGCAGCTCGGGCAGTCCGGCCGCGGGCGTGTACTTGTGGAACCGCGGCTGCGCGCAGGCGCGCTGCGCTGCCTCGACGATGTAATCCGGGGTCGGGAAGTCGGGCTCGCCAGCGCCGAAGCCGATCACCGGGCGCCCGGCCGCCTTGAGTGCCTTGGCCTTGGCGTCGACGGCGAGCGTCGCCGACTCGGTGATGGCGGAGATGCGGGCCGAGACTCTGCTGGGTGCGTGGGCCATGCCACTATGTTCCCACCTGCGGCACCTCAGCGTGCGTCGGCAGGCACGCCCCGGGCTCAGCTGCGCGGTTCGACGCCCGGACTGCCACCACGTACACTTCATCATCTGGTGGCGTCCACCGATGGCCCGTGCATGCCCGCACGAGCCGTCAGAGGGCAGTAGCTCAATTGGCCAGAGTTCCGGTCTCCAAAACCGGCGGTTGGGGGTTCGAGTCCCTCCTGCCCTGCGAGTACGGTCCGTGGTAGCCGCGGGCAGTGACGGCACCAGCCGGCAAGACGTAGTGCTCAGGTGAGGACATGACAACTCAGACGCGTGGCCCGGCCCCGGACAGGGCCGCGAAACCCAGCCGCCCGGCGCGGCGAGACCGGACCACTCCGGCGCAGTTCGTGACGCAGGTGCGTGACGAACTCAGGAAGGTTGTCTGGCCGACCCGCAAAGAGCTCGTGACCTATACGACGGTTGCGCTGATCTTCATCCTGATTTTGGTCGGGATCGTGACAGGCCTGGACGTGGCGTTTACCAGGCTGGTTATCGCGCTCTTCGGCTGACCGCGGCGGCTGAGTACCAGCACGCGCACCGAGCGTGGCAGCATGATCACAGGCTTCGTCTGTGCGCAGCGCCAGTACTGACGCGCCAGGCCTGGCCGACGGCGCAGCATGAGCGCAAGGGGAGAAAGAGAAACGTGTCCGAGTCCGAACTGCCGCTGGGCGAGCCGGCGGCCGAGGAGCCGACCGCGGAGCAGCCGGTTGCTGACGAGCCGACCGGCACCGCGGAAGAGCAAACGGTCGAGGCCGCGGAAGAGCAAGAAGAAGAGCTCGACCCGGTGCAGAAGTTCAAGGTCGAGTTGCGCGCCTTGCCAGGCGACTGGTACGTGGTTCACTCCTACGCGGGCTACGAGAACCGGGTGCGGACCAACCTGGAGAGCCGCACCCAGTCGCTGAACATGGAGGAGTTCATCTTCCAGATCGAGGTCCCTACCCACGAGGTCATGGAGATCAAGTCCGGCAAGCGCCAGCAGGTCCAGGAGAAGGTGCTGCCTGGCTACATCCTGGTGCGGATGGACCTCACCGACGAGTCGTGGGCGGCGGTCAGGAACACGCCAGGCGTGACCGGCTTCGTCGGCCTGTCCAGCCGTCCGTCGCCGCTGAGCCTGGACGAGGTCGCGGGCCTGCTCGCCCCCGTGCCGGAGGAGAAGGCCGCGAAGAAGGCCGAGGCCGTCCGGGCGGCCGCCGTGGACTTCGAGATCGGCCAGTCGGTCACCGTGATGGACGGCCCGTTCGCGTCGCTGCCGGCGACGGTAAACGAGATCAACTCGGATACCCAGAAGCTCAAGGTTCTCGTCTCGATCTTCGGCCGGGAGACCCCGGTGGAACTGTCCTTCGACCAGGTCAGCAAGATCTGACCCGGACCGGCCAGCACACGAAACTTCAGACAACGGGAAGACAGGTAAGACCCACAGATGGCTCCGAGGAAGAAGAAGGTCGCTGCGGTCGTCAAGGTGCAGCTGAACGCTGGCGCCGCCACCCCGGCGCCGCCGGTGGGCACGGCGCTCGGCCCGCACGGCGTCAACATCATGGACTTCGTCAAGCAGTACAACGCCGCCACCGATAGCCAGCGCGGCAACGTGATCCCGGTCGAGATCACCATCTACGAAGACCGGTCCTTCACGTTCATCACCAAGACGCCGCCGGCCCCCGAGCTGATCAAGAAGGCGGCGGGCGTGCAGAAGGGCAGCGCTGAGCCGCACAAGACCAAGGTCGGCTCCATGACCCGCGCCCAGGTCCGGCAGATCGCCCAGGTCAAGATGCCCGACCTGAACGCGACCTCGATCGAGGCCGCCGAGAAGATCATCGCCGGGACCGCGCGGTCCATGGGCGTCAAGGTCGAGGGCTGAGCCCGGACCGCTCAGGGCACGACAACCGGCCGCGCCGCCAGGCGCGCCAGTGGCAGGGTCAGGCGCTGACCCGCTGACCACGACCTGTGAGGAGAGGCAGGAGACAATGCAGCGCAGCAAGGCTTACCGGAAGGCAACCGAGCTCGTCGAGGCTGGTCGGCTGTATACGCCGGCCGAGGCGGTGGCCCTGGCTAAGAACACCTCCACGACCAAGTTCGACGCGACCGTCGAGGTGGCGTTCCGGCTAGGCGTCGACCCGCGCAGGGCCGACCAGATGGTCCGCGGCACGGTGAACCTGCCGCACGGCACCGGCAAGACGGCCCGCGTCCTGGTTTTCGCGACGGGTGAGCGCGCGGAAGAGGCCCAGGCGGCCGGCGCCGACTACGTC
>JBOHCP010000072.1:0-12600 GCA_050698875.1 Streptosporangiaceae bacterium
CGCTGTTCGTGGCCCGCGCCATCGCGGTGCCCCGTCGTATTCGCGAGCACGCGGCGACGGCCGGGTGGGCACTCGGCTGCGTGCTGCAGATCCTGGTGATCGTGGCGAGCCATCAGTCCCGCTTCTCTCCGCGCAACCCCGTCAACGCGGTGCTGTATTACGCGCACGACGTCCTGCTGCCGGCACTCGGCTGGCACCTGTCCTGGCACCTGCGCGACGCCATCGGGCTGGAGGGCGCCACCGTGCTCGTCGGCGGCCTCATCGCCGTGGTTCTCGCCGCCGGGCTTGTCACGCAGTCCCGGCGATGCCAGGTATTCGTGGTCACCGCCGTGCTGACCGGCCTCGTGTTCACGGGCATCACCTCGGCCCTCGCGTGGGGCGGGCTGAACCAGGAGCTCACCGTCGCGGTAGAACACGGGGCGCGGTACTCGACGGTGCCCATCCTCCTGCTTGACGCGGCCCTGATCGTGGTGGCCGATGCCTACGCGGGCCGCTGGTGGCCGCGCCCGAAAGCCATCGTGGCGATCACGGCGCTGGTGGCGGTCCTGGCCGTCGGCTGGGTCAGTGACTTCCGCTACCCGGTTCAGCGGGTGGCAGGACCGCCGTCAGAGTGGGCGCTGACCGCCGACCAGTGGCTTGCGTACTGCCAGCACAAGCCGACGGGAAAGATCACAGTCGCATTCACCAACTGGTGGGGCAAGGGCCTGCTGTACAACACGTTCAGCTGCGCCAGCATGCACCGCTGACATCGGGGGGCCGCGAGGCGGCTACGCTGGCGGACCGTAGCTCGGCGGAGCGATGACCGCCGGCTCGGTTCGCACGTCGATGACGGCCGGCAGTCCGGAGGCTCGTGCCTTCTCCAGGGCACCGGCGAAGTCGGCCGGGTCGTCGACCCGCTCGGCGTGGCAGCCGAAGCCACGGGCCACGTCGGTGAAACTGGCGTCGGTGAAGGTCCAGTTCCTCGCCTGGTCGGCGTTACCCGCGTCCCAGAGCCTGGCCTCCTGGTTCATCGACCGGTTGTTGTTGACCACGACGATCACGCTGACGCCGTACCGGCGAGCGGTCTCCAGCTCGGCGATGTGGTAGTAAAAGCCCGCGTCGCCGGTGAGGCAGATGACCTCCCGGTCCGGCAGTGCGCACTTGGCGCCGATCGAGGCAGGCAGGCTCCAGCCGAGTGACCCGGCCGCGCGGATCATCGACTGCCCGTCGCGCAGCTTGATGTGCCGGGCACTCCAGGCCCCCGCGTGCCCGGTGTCGCCGACAATGATGCCGTCATCCGCCATCTCGGCGGCCACCTGAGCGAACAGCCGCTCCGGGCGGATCTGCACCGCCGCCGAGGACTCGGCGGCGGCGATCTCGCGCCGCCACTCGGCGCGCAGCTGGGCGACACGGTCCAGCCATGCCTGCGGCGCCGTCCCCGCCACGCCGGTGGTGAGCTGCGTGACCGCGGCCCTGACGTCGGCTACCAGCGGCACGCCGACCGGGAAGTTCCGGCCGATCTCCTCTCCCCTGGCATCGACCTGGACGATCGTGGCGTCGGCCGGGATGAGCGTCCAGTTCCGGGTTGTCATGCTGCCAAGCGAAGAGCCAAGCACCACCACGACGTCGGCTTCCAGCAGCACCCTGTTCGCGCCGTCGGCGCCGTACTGCCCGACCACCCCGCCATACAGCGGGTGCTCGTACGGGATCGTCGCCATGCCGTTGAGGCTCATCACCACAGGCACCTGTGCGGTCTCGGCGAACTCGCGCACCGCCGCCGCCGCGTCCGAGCGCGCCACCCCGTTGCCGGCCAGCACGACGGGGCGCTGCGCCGCGGCCAGTACGGCCAGCGCGCGGGCCACCGCCTCCGGATCGGCCTGCGGCCGGTCGCTCGGCACGCGGCCGTAACGGGGCTCGGCTTGACCGTCACCGGCCGCCGGCGGGTCGTCGGTAAGGCCGGTGGCGCCCGCGATCTCCAGGTGCACGGGCCGGCACGCCGGGCTTGCCGCAGTCCGGAACGCCTGCCGCAGCAGGTCAGGAAGCCTGCTGTCATCCGGCACGTGCCCGTTCCACTTCGTAACCGCCTCGAACGCGCCATGATCGTCGACGTCCTGGTAGAGGTTCCGGTGCCGGGTGGCGGCGCTCGGCACGCCCGACAGGGCTACCACAGGCACCCACGCCATGTACGGGTCGCGCAGGCCGGAGGCGAGGTTGGACGAGCCGATCGCCTGCGCGCCGCAGACGCCGACCTTCCCGCTGACTCGCGCGTAGCCATCGGCCATGTAGGCCGCCGCCTTCTCGCCGTGACACATCACCGGGGTGATGCCGATCGCCGACATCTCCTTGAGCGCCTCGGGCAGGATGACGGGCACGAAGAAGAAGTGGCTGACTCCGTAGCCGCGGAACATGCCGGCGATCTGCTCGCTCGTCTGCACCTGCCCAGCCCCTCTCCGCGCACGCCGCCGCGGCTGCCGCATATTGTCTGACAATTTCAGTCTGGACAGCCGGAGACCACGCGGTCAAGTGCCGGCCTGGCCGGCCCCGGCCCAGCCCCGGGTCGGCGGCAACGGCCCGGGCCGGTGGCGGCTGCTAGTCGGCGATCGCCGGGTACACCAGCGTCTTGAGCTGACCGCGGAAGTTGAAGGTGCCCGACGGCAGCAGCTGAGTCATGAACACGACGGCGAGGTTCTCGGCCGGATCCACCCAGAAGATCGTCGATGCCGCGCCGCCCCACATGTACTCGCCCGCCGAGCCGATGACCTGCGTGGCCGTCGGGGCCTTCGCGACCGCGACGGTGAGGCCGAATCCCATGCCGGCGAAGCCCACCTCGCCGTAGCCGCCTGGCTGCGCGAAGGCCACCAGATCCTGGTCGCCGGGCAGGTGGTTGGCGGTCATCAGCTCGACCGTCTTGCGCCCGAGGATGCGCATCCCGTCCAGCTCGCCGCAGCTCAGCAGCAACTGGCAGAACCGGAGGTAATCGGTGGTGGTCGATACCAGCCCGCCGCCGCCGGAGAGGAACGACGGTTCCTGCCGGTACCCGCTGCGCTGCGGATCGTCGGTCAGGACCAGATTCTTGCCCGCGTCCCGGCGGTAGCAGGCGGCAAACCGGCCCACCTTGTCATCGGGCACGCTGAACCCGGTGTCGCTCATGCCGAGCGGGTCGAAGATCGTGGCCCGCAGATAGTCGTCAAACCGCTGCCCCGAGATGATCTCGACGAGGCGCGCGCACACGTCGGTCGACACCGAGTACAGCCAGCGCGTACCGGGGTGGAACTCCAGCGGGTAGCCGGCGTAGTGCTCGACCATCGACGCCAGCGTGGCGCTCGGGCCACGGCGCAGCCCCGGCACGAACGCCTGGCCCCGATCGACGGAGAACAGCTCCTGCAGGGTCCGGCCGCCGCCGAACCCGAGTCCGGACATGTGCATCATCAGGTCGCGCACCGTCATCGGCCGCGCCGGGTCGACGAGCCGCTCCGAGCCGTCGTCCGCTCGCTCGCGCACCTTCAGGTCGCGCCACTCCGGGATGAAGCGCGTCACCGGGTCGCTGAGCTGGAACAACCCGCGCTCGTACAGCGACATCAGGGCCACGCCGGTGATCGGCTTGGTCATCGAGTAGATGCGCCAGATGGTGTCGTCCTCCACCGGCAGGCCGCGTTCCCTGTCCCGCCATCCGAACGACCGGAAATAGCCCACCTGACCGTGGCGGGCGACGGCCACCTGGCAGCCGGCGATGCGCCCGGCGTCGACGTACTGGTGCTGCAGATGCTCGGTGATGCGGTCCAGCTGACCCTCGGCGAGTCCGGCCCCGGCCGGGTTTACCTTCATGCGCTTTCTCCCGTCGTGTCGCTGGAAATACGGTAACTCCCCGCGGTACCGGGACGGCTAGCCAGCGCAACCTTGCTGGCCGCGACCGGCCCGGTTCGTGCCGACAGACGCCGGCTCAGCCCGGCCGGACGCCGAGCCCGCCGACGACCGTCAGCTCCTGCCGGGTGAACTCGCCGGTGAGCATGGGGATCGCCGCCGCTATCGCGGCCTGCACGTCCGGCAGTTGCAGCGACGTGTCGTGGTGCTCGGCCGAGTCCCATTTCTCGGTGACCCAGATGACGTCCGCGTCGGCCGGGTCGGTGCACACGGCATAGAGCTCGCAGCCGACCGCGCGGAGGCCGGCCGCGCCGAGCAGCAGGATGCCCACGACCTCGTCCCGGCGGCCCCGCCTGGCCCGCATCGAGCCAATGTATCCGTAGCACATGAGACAGCACGCTCCTTTCCGTCAAGGCAAAATTACAGCGGCGTGATTCCAGCGTCGCAGGACTCGCCCGCTACGCGTCGGCGAGCAGCCTCGTCAGCGCGATGACCGGGATGCCGCGCCCGGCCTGCCGCTCGTGGTCGGCGAAGAACGGGTAGGCAGCCGTCAGTGCTGCCCACTGCCGCTCGCGCGCCGGGCCGGTGAGCACCCTCGCCTCGGCCTCGTACGAATCCTGGCCGACCTCCACGGTGACGCGCGGATGCCTGACCACGTTGTGGTACCAGTCCGGTGTTTCGGCGCGCCCGCCCTGGACGCGATCACCAGGAGCCGGTCGCCACGTGCGCGCCCCCCTCTGGTCAGGCGACCTCCGCCATAGCCTGAGCAAACTGCGCCTGGTACAGCCGGGCGTAGGCGCCGCCGACCGCCAGCAGTTCGTCGTGCGTGCCGTGCTCCACGATGCGGCCATCTTCCATCACCAGGATGACGTCCGCGTCCCGGATGGTGGAGAGCCGGTGCGCGATCACGAAGCTGGTCCGGCCCTGGCGCAGCGACGCCATCGCCCGCTGAATGAGCACCTCGGTCCTGGTGTCGACCGAGCTCGTTGCCTCATCCAGGATCAGCACCGCGGGGCGGGCCAGGAACGCCCTGGCGATCGTGATCAGCTGCCGCTCCCCCGCGCTCACGTTCGTGCCCTCGTCATCGAGAACCGTGTCGTATCCGGCTGGCAGCGTGCGCACGAACCGGTCAACAAAGGTGGCCCTGGCGGCGTCCACTATCTGCTCGTGGGTGGCATCTTGCAGGCCGTAGGCGATGTTCTCCTCGATCGTTCCGCCGAACAGCCAGGCGTCCTGCAGCACCATGCCGGTCAGCGAGCGCAGTTCCTCGCGGCTCATGGTCGCGGTGTCGACGCCGTCGAGCCGGATGTGGCCCGAGTCGATCTCGTAGAACCGCATGAGCAGGTTGACCAGCGTTGTCTTGCCCGCGCCCGTGGGTCCGACGATGGCGACCGTCTCGCCCGGCTCGACGACCAGCGACACGTGCTCGATCAGCGGCCGGTCCGGCGCATACCGGAACGACACGTCGTCGAACTCCACCAGCCCTCGCACCAGCGCCGGCCGGGTCGGCTCGGCCACGTCGGGAGCCTGCTCGGCGGCATCAAGCAGCGCGAACACCCGCTCCGCCGACGCCGCCGCCGACTGCAGCATGTTGGCCATGCTCGCGACCTGGGTCAGCGGCTGGCTGAACTGGCGCGAGTACTGGATGAACGCCGTCACGGCGCCGAGCGTCAGCGAGCCGCCCGCCATCAGCAGCCCGCCGACGACCGCGACCAGCACGTAGTTCAGGTTGGAGACGAACATCATCACCGGCTGGATGGTGCCGGAGATGAACTGGGCCCGGTAGCTGGCGTTGTAGAGCGCCTCGTTCTGCTCGGCGAAGCTCTGCATGGCCGCCTCGCGCTGGCCGAACGCGGTGACGAGTGCGTGCCCGGTGTACATCTCCTCGATGTGGCCGTTCAGCCGGCCGGTGTAGCGCCACTGCCGGATGAACTGCGGCTGCGCCCGCTTAGCGATCTTGCGCATGGCATACGCGGACGCCGGCACGGTCACCAGGGCAATCAGCGCCAGTTCGGAGGAGATGACGAACATGAGCGTCAGCACGCCGACGATGGTGAACATCGCGGTGACGAGCTGGCTGAGCGTCTGCTGCATCGACTGCTGCAGGTTGTCGATGTCGTTGGTGACCCGGCTGAGGATCTCGCCGCGCGGCTGGCGGTCGAAGTAGCTCAGCGGCAGCCGGGACAGCTTGGCCTGGACGTCGCCGCGCAACCGGAACACCGTCCGCTGCACCACGGTCGCGGTGACCCTGCCCTGGATGGCTGCGCACACCCCGCTGCCGATGGTCAACGAGACCACAACCGCGAGAATCTGCCCGACGTGCCCGAAGTCGGGGCCAACTGCGTGCCCAGCCAGGTGGCCGCCCGCGCTGCGCCCGACGACGCCGTCGAACACCACGTTGACGGCCTCACCGAGCAGCCGCGGCCCGAGCACGGCCAGCGTCACGCTGCCGATCGCGAACGCCAGCGCGGTCCCGACCAGCAGCCGGTCCGGCACTAGCTGGCGGGCGAGCCGCCGGCTGGACCCGGCGAAGTCCAGCGCCTTCTCCGTCGACATGCCGCCCATGAACGCGGGCCCGCGGCCCGCTGCGGGCCCGATGCCGCGGGCCGGTCCTAGGCCGCGCTCGGGCGTGGCCCGCTCCCCCGCGGGCGTGACCTGGCCAGTGGCCGCCGCCCGCTCCCTCGCCGCCCGCTCCCCCGCCGGCTCCGTGCTCACGCTGCAGCCTCCTGCTCGCTCAGCTGGGAGAGCACGATCTCCCGGTAGGTCTCGCTGGCGCCCATCAGCTCGCCGTGCGTCCCGACGGCCACAATGCGCCCGCCGTCCAGCACCACGATCTGATCGGCGTGCCTGATGGTGCTCACCCGCTGCGCCACGATGATCATCGTGGCGTCGGTGACCTCCGTGGCCAGCGCGGCCCGCAGCCGTGCGTCGGTGGCGTAGTCGAGCGCCGAGAACGAGTCGTCAAACAGGTAGATCTGCGGCCGGTGCACCAGCGCCCTGGCGATCGCGAGCCGCTGCCGCTGGCCGCCAGACACATTCGTGCCGCCCTGCGCGATCGGCGAGTCCAGCCCGCCCGGCATCCGCTCGACGAAGTCGCGGGCCTGGGCGATGTCGAGCGCCCGCCACAGCTCCGCGTCGGTCGCCGCCTGGCTGCCGTAGCGCAGGTTGCTCGCCACCGTGCCGGAGAACAGGTACGGCTTCTGCGGCACCAGGCCGATCGCAGCCGACAGCGCCGCCGGGTCGAGCTCGCGCACGTCGACGCCGCCGACCAGCAGCGACCCCGCCGTCACGTCGACCAGCCGCGGGATGGGGTTGACCAGCGTGGTCTTGCCGCTGCCGGTGCCGCCGATGACGGCGGTGGTCTGGCCCGGCCGTGCGGTGAGGCTGACGTCGTGCAGCACCGGCCGCTCGGCACCCGGATAGCAAAATTCCACGTGCCGCAGCTCGAGCAGCCCCGGCTGAGGCACGACCGGCACCGCCCCGGCGGGCGCGGCCAGGTCTGGCTCGGTGTCGATGACCTCCATGATCCGCTCCGAGCTCACCTCGGCGCGGGGCACCAGCATGAACATGAACGTCGCCATCATCACCGAGGTGAGAATCTGCGCCAGGTAGGTGATGAAGGCGGTCAGCGAGCCGATCTGCATGGTGTGGTCGGCGATCAGGTGCCCGCCAAACCACACCACGGCCGTGGTAGACAGGTTCAGCACCAGCATCACCGACGGGAACATCAGCGCCATGAGCTTCCCGGCACCGAGCGAGACGTCGAACAGCTCGGTGCTCGTCCGGCCGAACCGGTCGCGCTCCTGCGCGTCGCGCACGAAGGCCCGGATCACCCGGACGCCGGTGATCTGCTCGCGCAGCACCTGGTTGATGCCGTCCAGCCGCTCCTGCATCTGCCGGAACAGCGGCCGCATCCGCGCGATGATCAGCGTGACGAGCACACCGAGCAGCGGCACCGCGACCACCAGAAGCGAGGACAGCCGCACGTCCTGGTTGAGTGCCAGGATGATGCCGCCGACGCACATGATCGGCGCGGACAGCAGCAGCGTGAACGTCATGATCGCCAGCATCTGCACCTGCTGGATGTCATTGGTGGTCCTGGTGATCAGCGACGCGGTGCCGAAGTGATTGACCTCGCGATCAGAGAACTTCTGCACGTGGCTGAACAGGGCGTGCCGCAGGTCGCGGCCGAGCGCCATCGCGGTCCGCGCGCCGTAGTACACCGCGCCGATGGCGCAGCCGATCTGCGCCACGGTGATGGCCAGCATGACGGCGCCGGTGGTGAGGATGTAGTGCGTGTTGTCGAGGATGACGCCCTTGTCGATGATGTTGGCGTTGAGCGTCGGCAGGTACAGCGTGGCGATGGTCTGCGCGAGCTGCAGCACCATCACGAACGCAAGCGGCGTGCGGTACGGGCGCAGGTACGTGCGCAGCAGTCGGATTAGCACCGGGGGCTCTCAGTTCTCGGGTCACAAAGTTCTTCAGGACGGGAACGGGGTGCAGGGCGGCTAGCCGCTGTCTGCACGCTCGCGGTCGCCGAAGGTGGCCTGCATCCCGTCGGCAAGCTCGCGCAGGCCCCGCCTCATGAGCGGGCCAAGCGCCGTCGGCGGATCGGCGTGCACCCACCGCTCCATGACCGTCTGGACGACACCATCCACCGACGCGGCGAGGATGCGGGGAAACATGCTGCCAGCCGCGCGAGCCCCGATCCTGATCGCAATCGCCTCGGCGAGGGAGTACTGGATCACCGCCTGGACCTTCAGGTACTCCCCGCGCAGCGCGGGAGTGCTGGTGACGAGGCGGATGCCGGCCATCCACTCCGGGTCGAGCGGATGATCAGCGGCGCCGTACTCAGACATCACCGCGCTCGTGATCGCCTGCCACAGCTCCTCATCCGGCGGCCGCTCCCGCAGCGCCGCGCCGATCCGCATTGCCCGGTCGAAGCCCAGCGCGCAGATCGCCTCGTACTTGCTGCTGAAGTAGTTATTGAACGTCCGGGTCGAGACCCCCGCTGCCTCCGCGATGTCCTCGACGAGCACGTTGTCCACCCCCCGCTCGATCACCAGCTGCATAGCGGCCACGCCGAGCGCGTTGCGGGTGGCGATCTTCTTGCGCTCGCGCAGCCCGGCCGCCTCGTGCTCCGGCTCAGCGGCGAGGAGCTGCCGCGGTGAGGTCACGCTGCCAGCATACCTAAACTTGCGCGCCGCGCAACTTTGCTGATCAGGCAAGTTTAGTCGGATAATGATCCGTACCGGATGGCATCATGCGGGAATGCGGGGACGCACTAAGACCGACTGGTGGGGGGTGGTGCTCCAGGCTCCGGACGGGCCCGCCTTGGCGCGGTTCTATGAAAGCCTGCTGGGCTGGCCCGTTGCATAGGCAGAGCCGGATGGCGCTGCCATTCAGGTGCCCGGCACCTCGTCCTACCTGAGCTTCGACTCCTCCCCCGATTATGAGCCGCCAGTCTGGCCTGCCGAGCGCGGTCGGCAGCGCCAGATGATGCGCCTGGACATCGCGGTTGATGACCTCGCCGCGTCGGTCACTGACGCGCTCGCGCTTGGCGCGAACCTCGCCGAGTTCCAGCCGCCGGATGACGTGCGCGTGCTGCTCGACCCCGCCGGTCACGCGTTCTGCCTCTATCTCGACACCTGATCGCGACCCGCCGACCGGCCGCGTCAGGCGACAAGCGCTGACCTCGTTCGGGTTCAACAGGGTGCCACGCGGCCTCGCGAAGCGTCCCGCCGGCTGGCATCCCACTCGCGCTGGCCACGGGCGGTGGCGGATTGCGCCTTCTCGCGGTGCCGATCACACTAACTAACGACGCCAGTGCATCGTTCGACCGGAGGTAAACGCCGTGGCAGGCCCGCAGCGAATCAGCTACGTCCCAGTTGAGGATATGGATACCGGCATGCAGTCCGAGATGGATCGCTGCCGCAGCGAGGGCACACCGAGGCCAGAAAGCTCAGCGATACGGGCTCACGTCCCGGCATGCTTCTGGGGATTCGCACATTCGTGGAGCGAGATCTTCCGGCAGGGTGTCTGCGATCACCGCATCAAGGAACTGTGCCGGGTGTACATCTCGCGCTCGGTGAAGTGCGAGTACTGCGGCAACCAACGATCTGTCAAGGCCGCCCAGCAGGGAATCACCGAGGGCAAATACGACGAGCTGATGAACTTCGAGCACTCGCAGCGCTTCGACAGCCGCGAGAAGGCCGCTCTGGCCTACGCCGAGGCGATCGCGTGGCATGTGCCGGACGACGACGCATTGTGGGACCGGTTGCACAGTCATTTCAGCGAGCCTGAGCTCGTGGAGCTCGGCTGCTTCATCGCGCTCACATTCGGCCAGCAAAGCTGGCTGCGGTTGCTGAACATTGAGCATCACCAGGTACTGGCGGGTACCGAAGTCTCGATGGCTCCCGGCTTCGAGACAGCGCAGAGTGCTGCGGAGACGAAGCAGTCGGCCGACTACTGGGCGCGCCGCTAGCGCTCTGTCAGGCAGGTCGGGACGCTGGCCGGCTGAAAGCCATCACCACCGACGACCTGGTGGTGTCGTGGGTCATACCGCACTACAGCTGCGGAACGCTGATCCAGGCTCTAGACCGCAACCGAGCACAACATCCGATCCCGGCTGATAAGCGCACAAATCAAGCCTGAGCGCCATCTAGTGATCAAGTCACTCACATGCGGAGTCGAACGTCACTCGACCGCGGCCGCCCTGGCTTGTGCCAGGGCGGCGTTCCCGAGGGACTGCGGCCCCGCTGTCAGCGACGATCGAAACCTCAACGGTAACGGCGCGGCGGGCCCGAAGGTCCAGGCCCCGCCCGCCTGTTCTAGGCGGTAGCGGCGAGCAGGTCGCGGCAGGCGCGTTCGCAGCGGCGGCAGGCTTTCGTGCACACTCTGCAGTGCGCATGCATCGTGGCGTGCCGTTCGCACTCGTCTCCGCAGCTCTTGCATGCTGCTAGGCAGGCTTGCAGCAGTGGCCTGGTGATGCTGGCGTCGTAGCCCGTCTGCCGGCTGGTGACTCCAGCTGTAGTTGTGCAGATGTCGGCGCAGTCCAGGCAGAGGCGGATGCACTGGACCATCTCGGCAACTCCTGGCTCGCTCAGGTCGTCGTCGGCGTCGGCCGTGCAAGCCTGCGCGCAGTCGGTGAGGGCGTGATGGTTGCGGCGAGCAGGCTGGCGTCGAGGTTGATTGTGTGCGGGTAGCTGTCTAG
Organism: Streptosporangiaceae bacterium; assembly: GCA_050698875.1. GTDB lineage: Bacteria > Actinomycetota > Actinomycetes > Streptosporangiales > Streptosporangiaceae > JAJYUU01. The sequence continues at coordinate 11,054 of JBOHCP010000072.1, forward strand.
CAACTGCCTGGCGTAGCTCATGGTTCCCCCGGTTCCGAGCAGTGACGGCGTGTGGTTACCCGGCAGCGCGCGAGGCTAATCCGGACGCGCGAAGGCTGTCCGCTAGCTGGCGGCCTGCAGCCCGGACCTGGCGCAGCGGGCGGCGCAGGAAGTGCTCCCCCGGAGGCGCACGGTGACCATCTCGACAAGCCGCTGCATGAGCCGGGTCGGTCACCCGCCGCCAGCGCATTGCGCATTCTGCGATCTTGAACGCCGCCCGCGCATGCGGATGGTGAGGGAGCAGCCATACCCAGTACCCCAGCTCAGCGCAATTGCACGATGCCAGGTCACAGACTGGCTTCAGCCGAGGGAGGCGCGGCCAGCAGAGGCGTGATGGTCGCGACGTCGGTGAGCAGCGCGTCTCCGCTGAACCGGAAGTCGTCAAGCACGCGCTGCATGGCTGGGTGGTCCCGGCCGCAGCACGCGTCGGTCACGACCACCGGGATCAAACCGAGATCGACGCCATGCCAGACTGTGGGCGCGATTCCAATCTCCAATGCGACACCGGTGATCGCGAAAGCCCGAATGCCCAGATCCCGCAGGGCCATCTCCAATGGCGTGCCAGCGAACGCGGACATGGCGAGCTTGTCGAACACTGCCTCCTCGCTGCGCGGAGCCAGCTGCGGAACGATCTGGAACCCGGGCGAGTCGCGGAGGAACCAGGATTCTACCTTCTCCGGATCGTCAACTTGCTGCCAGCGCATAGCCGTGCGCAGCTGTGATGTGCCCAGGAGCCGCACAGGAAGGGACATGTGCCGAGTGAAGAACACCGGATAGCCGCCGTCCCTCGCAGCCGCGAGGACCCTCGACGCTCGCTGGACGGCCTCGGCTCCGCCATCCGGCAGCTGCCCTAGTACGCCGACCTGCATGTCGTAAACAATGATGGCCATCGTCGCCGGATTGCAGGCACCCTCGATCGTCCGGGAAAGGCCGAATCTCCGGCCCATGTTTACCTCCGCACCCATTCCCATTGAACAGTGCCGGCCAAGCGAAGCTAGTCTGTCAACCGTGACTGCCTGCGGGCCAACGCTCATCGACGCGAGCGGTCATTACCCGACAGAAGGCCGCAACCTGCAGCAACACACGACGTTAGTCGGTCTTGAGCTATGTCGATGTACTCACACTACTGAGTTGCGTCCGAGCGAAGCTGGCGAGGTCACGGATGGGCTGCCACTAAAACCACATCGGAACGGCGTCTGCCAGCTGTAGCGCCAGACTGTACCGTCGCCGGCGGCTGGGCTTTCGCCTTCGCGGATGGCCGCGGCGCGTGGCGGTTACGGACACTCGTCGGGCCGTGATCAGGCGCTACTTGCCGGTGCCGACCGGCTCGCGCCAGATGACCGTGTAGATCCCCGGCATGAGCAGGAGGGCGGGATGAAACATGCCGGGGTACGAGGCGAAGGCGAAATCTGGAGGCTTATTGTGAAGTTTCGCAGTTTTCGCGGTGACGGCGCTGTTCGGCCGGCCCCTAGGACGGCGCTGAATAACCCGTAGACCCTGTTCCGGCG